>JALYUK010000281.1 GCA_030853805.1 Actinomycetota bacterium
GGGCGGTTCGCTGTCCGCAGTGTCCAGTCGACTCCCAGGTGGGCCGCATAAATTCCCCTCCAGCCGCGGTGTCCGTTGTGCTGGTGTTCGTTCTGTCAAAGGGGAGTTTTCATGCAGGTCCGCAAGAACGTCACGTGTGTCGGGGCGGTGGTCACCGGCGCGCTGCTGATTGCCGGTTGCGGTTCCAACTCCGGTACGGCGGCTCCAGCAGTATCCAACCCGCCTTCCGTGACCAAGGGTGCGAGTTCACCGTCCGGAGCGTCCACCAGCGCACCGTCCTCGTCGACCAGTACGGGGTCGTCAACCTCGAGCGTTGCCGGTACTGCGAAGACATTCACCAAGGGCCAGAAAGTCGAATCCCAGAAGCTTCAGCGGGTCGTGAAGGCGGCGGTGGCTGCTTCAGGCGGGTCGTACGCCGTCAGGTTGACAGCGGCTGGGCTGGCGGCGGTCGGACACATCAAGCTCGTTCACGGCGCCACGCAGGGAAGCGTGCAGGAGACCGCGGGCGAAACAAAGATCTCCATCATCATCACTGGCGGGGTTGCCTACCTGAAAGGCCTGGGCGTCGGATCAAAGCCTTGGGTGAAGATCACGGACAAGAGCACCGGCACGCTCGCCGAGGCCTTCAAGCCGCTGCTCCAGATCGCCGACGGGGCTGCCGTGAGCGACTCGGTGCAATGGACTGTCACCTCGGCGACTGCGTCAGGAACAACCCTCACCTCCTCGCCGGCAACGGGTATCACCGTGACCGATCAACTCGACGCCAAGAACCGTCCCGTCCTGACGGTCGTCACCTCACCGGCGGGAACCAGGCGCGAGACCTACTCCGACTACGGGACACCGGTAAATGTGCAGGCGCCCCCGGCCTCCCAGGTCGCAGCCATTCCCGGAGACAGCTCAGCCACCTGAGTTCCTCCGGTGAACACCGCAGGACAAGTGCCGATTAGGTGCTGACCCGGCCGTCCTCCTATGCTGGCATCACCGAAGACCGCCGGTTGCAAGCTCACCCGAGCTCGCCGAAGGTCCCGCCATTCGAGGCAGGGCAACCAGCGCAGGTGAGCAAAAGGCAACGTCAGCATCAAGTTGACGCGTGCGTCCAGCCGATGAGGCCGAGCGCATCTGGGAGCCCCGCGCCACTGCGCCGGGGCTCTTTTCGTATGTCGGGGCTTCACCCCGGTGGCCACACCATCGAAGGAGGCCCGCATGGCGAAACCTGACAAGGCTGCTGCCATCGCCGAACTGACGGAGAAATTCCGCCAGTCCGATGCGGCCGTTCTCACGGAGTACCGCGGCTTGTCCGTGGCGCAGCTGACCCAGTTGCGATCAGATCTTCGTGAGCACGCGACCTATGTCGTGGTGAAGAACACGCTGACCATGCGTGCTGCTGCCGATGCGGGCGTTACCGCCTTCGACGGCCAGCTGCAGGGTCCGTCCGCGATCGCTTTCATTACCGGGGAACCGGTTGAGGCGGCCAAGGGCTTGCGCGACTTCGCCAAGGCCAACCCGCTGTTGGTGATCAAGGCTGGCGTCCTGGACGGCAAGCCTCTCACCGCAGACGAGATCAACAAGCTCGCGGCTCTCGAGTCGCGCGAAACCCTGCTCGCCAAGTTCGCCGGAGCGATGAACGCATCGCTCAGCGGTGCAGCAGCGCTGTTCGCGGCGCCGCTTGCCCAGACGGCTCGCGTGGTCGAGGCGCTGCGCGCCAAGACCGAGCAGGAGGGTCCGGCCACCGCGCCGGCACCCGAGACCGACGTCGCCGAGGGTGGCGACGAAAGCTGAGACCTGTGGACACCACAGATTCAGTGCACACATCACATCCCGCCACTCATTGGCAGCACGACCAACAGAAAGGACGCCACCATCATGGCGAAGCTCAGCACTGACGAGCTCCTTGACGCGTTCAAGGAAATGACCCTGATCGAGCTCTCCGAGTTCGTTTCACAGTTCGAAGAGACCTTCAACGTCACCGCAGCCGCTCCGGTTGCAGCTGCCGCTGCAGGCGCCGCCGCCCCTGAGGCAGAGGCCGAGCAGGACGAGTTCGACGTCATCCTGACCGGTGCCGGCGAAAAGAAGATCCAGGTCATCAAGGAGGTCCGCTCGTTGACTTCTTTGGGTCTGAAGGAAGCCAAGGACCTCGTTGACAGCGCCCCCAAGGCGATTCTGGAGAAGGTCGACAAGGCTGCGGCCGAGAAGGCCAAGGAGCAGCTCGAAGGAGCCGGCGCAAGCGTCGAGCTCAAGTGATCTCCCGGGTGTGAGCAGGTCTTTCGACCTGCCCCCACCCACCCCGCGGCTTCCGCGGACCCGCAGGACGACGGCGGGCCAGACCTCTCAGAGGCCAGGCCCGCCGTTTCGCTGTCTGCGGCCTTCCTAGATCACCCTCGCGGGTCCGGTGTCGGGTTACCTACGGATGGGCGGGGGCCGCGGTTACTGGCTGGCGCGGCTGTGTTCGCTGATGTGCAGGACCGTCGGTCGGTCGGCGCCCCAGGCCGTGCTGATCTCGGCTGCCAGGTCCTCCGGGCGTTGCACTGTGATGCCGTGGCAACCCATTGCGCGCGCGATGGCGGCGAAGTCGATACCACCCAGCCGCACCGAGTGGACAGTGTCGCCACGGTCATCCATCTCGTTGCGTATTTCTCCATATCCGCCGTTGTCCACGATGACGATCGGCAGCGCCAACCCCAGGGCGGCAGCCGTCGCGAGTTCGGGCAGGGTGAACATCGCGCCGCCGTCGCCGATCAGGGCCAGTACCCGCTGGGTACGGCCGCTCAGTGATGCGCCGATCGCGGCCGGTAGCCCGTAGCCGAGTGTTCCCACGCCGGTCGGGTAGAGGAATCCACCGGGCCGGCGTACCCGCAGTCCGCTGAGCGCGCCGTAGTAGCAGACCATCGTGCTGTCCCCGGCAAGCACCATGTCCTGGTCCACGACAGAAGCCAGCGCGGCCACGATGTCGACCCACGGTGCACCTTCGGTCCGGGCGTCGCCCGCCAGGGCCTCGCGGGCCGCTCGGGCCCGGTCATCCTCCCGCGGCGCGCCCGCGTCATGGTCGCCGATGTCCACCAGCAGCTGCTCCAGCACCGTGTCAGCGGCACCGACCAGGCGTACCCGTGGATCGGCGTTGGTGACCACGGACATCGCGTCGATGTCGATGCGCACCAGTCGGTCGTCCAGGTCCAGCGGACCGTTCCACAGGTCGGACGGGGCGAGTTCGGTCCCGATCGCGAGGATGACATCGCTGTCGGCGAGCAGCTGGGCCACTGACGGGTGATGCAGGCCCGCGCCGACGCTGAGCGGGTGTTCCTCATCGAAGACACCTTTGCCATTGGCGGTGCTGAGCACGGGCGCTGCCAGCCGCTCGGCAATCCGCAGCACCTCGGGTGCAGCCCCGCGGGCTCCGCCGCCGACAATCACAGTCGGCCGTCGGGCGGAGCGGAGCAGGTCCGTCGCAGTAGCCACAGCTGCGGTGTCGGCGCTCGCGACCGATCGCACGACGGGAGCGAGCATGCGGACCGGCCCAGACTGCTCGAAGAGGTCTATGGGGATTTCTATGTGCACCGGGCGCGGCCGGCCCGTCTGCATCGCACTGAACGCGTAGGCGACCGCCGAGGGAATCTCCTGGACGCTGGTGACGCGGTGGCTGTAGGCGACTACCGCATCCAGCGCGGCGTGCTGATCTTTCACCTCGTGCAGGTATCCGTTGCCCCGACCCGGGTGGGTGAGCGGCATACCGGGGGAGATGAACAGCACCGGCACCGAGTCCGACCATGCCTGAGCGGCCGCGGCCACGGCATTGAGTATCGCGGGACCGGTCGTGGTGAGAACGACGCCGGGACGGCCGGTGACCCGGGCATAGCCGTCGGCCGCGTAGCCCGCACCCTGCTCGTGTCGGGTCAGGACGGACCGAATGGGGGAGTCGGCCAGTGCGGCGTACGCGGCGAGATTATGCGTGCCGGGAATGCCGAAGACGGTGTCCACACCGTGTTGCTCCAGTGCGCGGATCAGCGCGGCACCTCCCGTCATCTCGATCGGCGTCGCATTCGAGGTGATACTCATGGGGTCCTTCGAGGTGGTGTCAGATGCCGGTCGGGTGCAGGAGTCTTCAGCCGAGATTGCGGGAGATCACCAGGCGCATGATGTCGGAGGTGCCTTCCTCGATCTCCTCGAGTTTGACGTCCCGCATCCACTGCTCGACGGGGAACTCCCGCGAATAGCCCCACCCGCCGAGGGTCTGCACGGCGGCATGAGTCACGAACATGGCGGTTTCGGACGCGGTCAGCTTCGCCATCGCAGCGAGACCAGGTGCGGGCACACCGGCGTCCAGGGTGCGAGCAGCGTGGTGCACCAGCAGCCGGGCGGCCTCGATGCGGGTCGCCATATCGGCGAGCCGGAACGCGACGGCCTGATGTTCGATGATCGGCTTGCCGAACTGCTCCCGCGTCTTCGCGTAATCGAGCGCGAACTCGTACGCCGCCCGCGCCGCACCGAGTGCGGCAGCGCCCAGGACCACCCGTGAGACGTCGAAGGTGCCCATCAGCCCGTAGAAGCCCTGACCTTCCTCGCCGAGCCGATCGGCATCAGGGACGAAGACATCGTCCAGGAACACCTCGCGGCAGACGATGGCGCGCTGACCCATCTTGCGCATCGGCTCGCCCCAGCTCAGGCCCTCGGCGTTTCCGTCGACCACGAAAGCAGTCACCCCACCCGAGCGTTTCGTGCGGTCCGTCTTGGCGAAGACGACGTAGAGCTTGGCGGCACCGGCGTTGGAGATCCAGGCCTTCTGCCCGTTGAGGCGGTAGCCACCCTCGACCCGGGTCGCAGTGGTGATGATCGATGCCGCATCCGACCCAGAGCCGGGCTCGGTGGTCGCCAGGGCGGTCATCGGTGCGTTCGGTCCGGTCACCATGCTCAGCCAGCGCTTCTTCTGCTCGGCAGTACCGGCCAGCATGATGGGGTCGGAGAAGAACCCGTTGGAACATACGAGGTTGCCGATGCCGGGGTCGCCCCAGCACAGCTCCTCCTGGACCAGGCACTGGGTGAACACGTCGGTGAACCCGCCGCCGCCGTACTCACTCGGGATCATGAAATCGGCAATTCCACACCGGGCGGCTTCGGCAAAGATGTCGATGGGTGTCACCACGTCCGCTTCGTCGACCTCCCTGCCGCGCGGTCGGATGATGCGCCGCGCGAAGTCGCGAGCCAACCCGATGAGCTCGAGCTGATCCTCGGTGAGCGGCCATGGGGTGGGCATGGTCGTGGGGGTGACGGTCTTGGGGGTGAGGGTCGTGGTCATCGCGGTGAATCCTCCATAGCGTGCTCAGGTGTGGTCATCAGGGGTGGGATGGTCGACGGTTGCGGCGGGCCCGGCGGGTGCGGGCGGTCGTTCGCAACGACGGTGTGCAGGGTCCATGGGGCGGCAGGCACCAGGAGTGCATCGACGGCGACCGCTCCCTGTGGTCCGACTCGCACAGGGTTGAGTTCGATCTCCGCAATGTCGACGCGGGCGCACACCAGTCGGGACAGCGCGGCTGCCACGGCTGCTAGGGCCCCGATGTCACAGGCCGGTCGGCCACGCCAACCGTGCAGCAGCGGGGCGCACCGCAGCCTGTTGATCATCGCGAGGGCACCCGGTTCGTCGATGGGTGCGCACTCGATGGCGATGTCGCGCCAGACCTCGGCATCGGTGCCGCCCATACCGAGCACGATCACGGGTCCCAAGGACGGGTCGCGCCGTGCGCCGACGATGATCTCCAGGCAGTGCTCGCGAGTGTCCTGTTCTTCCACGACGTACTCGCCCTCGCCGAGTCGATCGCTCATCAGGTCGTAGGCCGCGACGAGCTGGGCCTCATCGAGCAGTCCGAGAATCACGCCGTCGGCCTCGGTCTTGTGCTCGATCCACCCGGCTTTCAGGACGTACGGCGGGTGCAGTGTCCGTGCTGCATCTCGGATCTCGCTGCGGTCCCGCGCGGCCCGGGCGTCGGGCATGGTTATGCCGGCGGCGGTCAGGAGCTGTTGGGCCGCGAGGTAGCCCGGTGAGGTGGGGGTTTCGTCGTTCGAGGATGAGGTCGGTGAAGGGGCAACCGGTTCGGCGTGCAGGACCGAAAGCCCGCGGATCATCCGGACGGCCTTCTCGATGCTGGCGACGACGGGTATCCCGCTGTTCCACAGGTGACGAGCAACGGGTCCGTCCGGTGCCATCGAGTGCACCACGATGGCCTTACCGGTCTCTTGGGCAATCTCGCCGATGCGTTGGGCAACCTGCAGTTCGCGGTCCGCCAGGGGTGGGGTGTCCTCGCTGTACCTGCCGAAGTATCCGGTGAGCACGGCAGCGTCGATCCCGGGGTCAGCGAGCATCGATTCGATGACTGTGGCGTATGCCGTGAGGTCCGCCTCGCCGCTACCGGCCAGGTCGACGGGGTTCTCCCGAGCTGCGCCTTCCGGCACCACCTGCGCGAGTCCCTGCTCGACGTTGTCGTCGAACGGAGCCACGATGAGGCCGGCATCTGTCGCGACGTCCGCTGCGATGCCGCACTGACCTCCGCTGTCGCCGGCGATACCTACCCGCAGGCCACTGGTGCCGCGCACGGTGAGGAAACCTTCCGCCACGTCCACGAGCTCGGCGGGGGTCCGCACGCGTAGGACGCCTGCGGCTCGACAGGCCGCGTCGATCAGATCTGTGGCTGCGGTGAGTGAGCCGGTGTGCGATCGGGCCAGCCGGGCGCTCGCGGCACTGGAACCCACGGTCAGCAGCAGGGTCGGTTTGCCCGTGGCGCGCAACAGTCGCAGGGTCTCGAAAAGTTGTACACCGCTGGCGAAACCCTCGAGATAGAGGGCGATGACCTCGGTACTTCGGTGCTTCCGCAGTTGGTCGAGTATCTCGGCCGCGTCGATGTCGCTCTGATTGCCGACGGATACGAAGCGGGACACGCCAATTCCCCTGCGGGCAAACCTGATCGCCAGCTCGGAGCCGAGCTGGCCGCTCTGCGTGACAATCGCGACGGGACCGGGGCGGAAGTGACCCCACGCCAACTGCAGCTCTGTCTCCGCGTCGTACACGCCGAGGCTGTTCGCGCCGAGCAGTCGTGCTCCGCCGTCCCTGATGCGCCGGGCCAGGTCGGCTTCCTGCGCGACGTGGGCGGTGACGCCGAGGAATCCGCGGACCCCGAGGGCCAGTCCCTCCGCGACGACGGCCGATACGGCCGCGGCCGGGACGGCCAGCGCCACCAGCTCCGGCGGATGATCCAGCTCGGACAAGGAGCGGGCGCTGGGTTGCCCGAGGACGGTGTCGTGGGTGTGATTGACAAGGTCCACCGAACGTCGATGCCGGCCCTCGAGCGCGCCACGGGCCAGCCAAAAACCCCACTTGGCCGGGTTGTCCGATGCGCCGACGACCGCCACTGAGGCCGGGTCATTGAAGACGCGCAGGGTGTCATGCGCGTTGGTGGGTCCAGCGGTCACGGGTGATGCTTCTCCTTTACATTGTTCAAGGGGGAGGCAGAGGGGTAGGCATGGTGGGCCAGCGCTCAGGAGCGCGCTCGTTCGTCGGTATAGATCGATTTGCCGAGCCACTGCCCACCGTCAACGACCAGAACCTCACCGGTGACATATGAGGCTCGGCCACTCAGCAGGTAGCACGCTGATTCGGCGATTTCTTCGGGGCTCGCGAAACGGCCTGCAGGAACCCCTGACTGGACGCGGGACCGTGCTTCGTCGGTGCCCCAGAGCGCTGCTCCGGCCCCTTCGGTCTCCGTGGGACCGGGTGCAATCGCGTTGACCCGGACCCCGCGCCCTGCCCATTCCACCGCCAGGGTGCGGGTCATCGCCACGACGCCGCCCTTCGCGGCAGCGCTGTGGACTGTCCCCGGGTGGCCGTGCCAGGCGTAGGTTGCGATGACGTTGAGGATCGATCCTGAGCCGGCCGCCAACATATGCGGAGCAGCAGCGCGCGCGGCGTAGAAAGAGCCGTTGAGCACGATGTCGATAACGGCCTTCCAACCGTTCGGGCTCAGCTTCTCTGCCGGGGAGACGAAGTTCCCGGCGGCATTGTTTACGAGCGCGTCTAAACGACCTTCACGTTGCACGACGTCGTCGATTGTTTTCAGGACCGCTGCTGCATCGCGCATATCGCAGCAGGCGAAGTCGGCGAGACCACCTGCGGCCGTGATGCGGTCGACGGTTTCGCGCAGCGGGGCCTCGCGGCGACCAAGGACGATGGCCTTGCCGCCTGCGGCGCTGTACCGTTCGGCGATCGCGCGACCGATCCCGCTACCGCCTCCTGTTACGACGACGACCTGACCGCTGAACTCGCGGGAGATGTCTGGGACGGTCACCATGTCAGTCCTTGGGTGTGAGGATCGGCGATTCAGCTACTGAACCATGGTTCAGCATGACTGGAGGCTCAGGGCGCTGTCAAGACCCCGGAAGCGGTAATTACCGGGCTGCACATAGGCGAGCATCACCCTGTGCATTTCCGACCGCAGAGCTGGTCGTTGGCTGTATTCGTCACGCCTCGTGGCTTACCCTCCAGAAGTGGTCAGAAAGCGAATGGATGCAGATGTTCGACGTGCGGAGATCTTGCGCGCCACGATGCGTCAGATCGAGGAGCACGGCACCGCACTGTTGCGGATCGCCGATGTGGCAGCAGACCTGGATGTTTCCGCGGCGCTGATCGTCTATCACTTCCAGACCAAAGAGCAGCTGATCGTCGATACTTTCGCTTCCGCCGCGCAGCGCGACCTGGACAAGCTCGCGGAGCTCACCTCAGGTAGCGGCACGGCCCGGGAGCGGTTACGGGTCGCACTCAGCTGGTACGCGCCGACCGGGCGGGCCAATGGCTGGCGCCTGTGGATCGAAGGATGGGCTGAGGGAATGCGTCAGCCGATGCTGCAAAAGGTCGGAAGCGAATTCGATCTCGCCTGGCGCGCAGCATTGATTGCGATCATCGAGGAGGGAGTCGCTGCCGGTGAGTTCGTGACGGGCGATGCCAGGGGTGCGGCATGGCGGATCACCGCATTACTCGACGGTTTGGCGGTGCAGGTCATTGTGCACAACGGACTCATCACCCGGACCGAGCTGCTGGATTGGACGATGGCGATCGTCACGCACGAGCTGGGGCTGGAGCCGCAGGCTGCGTTATCCGGCTGAGCTGCCAACTCCCCGGCGGACCATCCCTCCCGGTTGACCGACCACCTCTTTTACTGCACCATGGTTCAGTAAAAACAACGGAAGGTCCCTCATGTCAGTTGCTGTACCCACCATTTCAGGTGTGAGCACCAGATCGCCCACCATGCAGGTGATCTGGACCGACCCGGTAACGGGTCGACAAGGTTTTGTCGTCATTGACAAGCTGGTGCGAGGGGTATCGAGCGGTGGCCTCCGAATGCGCGCCGGCTGCACGCTGAACGAAGTGGCCGGGTTAGCGGCGGGAATGACCCGCAAGGAAGCGCTGCACTACCTGCCCGACAACAAGTACGTGCCGCTGGGCGGCGCCAAGGGCGGCATCGACTGCGACCCCACCGATCCAGACGCTTTCGGCATGCTGACCCGCTTTCTGGACGGTATCCGGTCCATCCTCGCAGAGCACTGGACGACGGGAGAGGATCTGGGAGTCCGCCAGGACACCATCGATGAAGCAATTCAGGCCGCTGGACTGGTCAACTCGATCCAGGCGATCTACCCGCTGCTGGACGACCCGGACGAAGCCCGCACTCGGCTCTCGGACGCCTTCGCAGTGATGGTCGACGGTGTCAGCCTGCCGGAGCTGATGGGCGGACTCGGTGTCGCCCAGGCCGCTCTGACCACGCTCGCGGTGCGGGGTGTTGATCCTGTCGGAACCCGGGCCGTGATCCAGGGGTTCGGCTCGATGGGCGGGGCGACTGCGCGGTATCTCGCGCAGGCCGGCGTCCGCGTCGTTGCGCTGTCCGACGTGCACGGCACGGTGGTCAACCCAGAGGGGCTGGACGTCGAACGGCTGTTGCTCACCCGCGACCCATCGGGCGGGATCGACCGCGCGCAGCTTGCTGAGGGTGATCAGGATCTTGACGTCGGCGCCTGGATCGATGTGGACTGCGACGTCCTGATCCCTGCCGCCGTCTCGTACTGCATCACCCCGGCGAACCAGGGCCGGGTGAGCGCGAAGTACATCGTCGAGGCTGCGAATATGCCCACCCTGCCGGAGGCAGAGGTCGAACTCCAAGCGCGTGGGGTGGAAGTCATCCCCGACTTCGTCGCGAACTCCGCGACCAATGCCTGGTGGTGGTGGACCCTTTTCGGCGATGTCGGCGCCGATGCCGAAGACGCCTCGAACCAGGTACGTAGCTCGATGACCCGCCTGGTCACCGCAATGTTGGAGCAGGCCGATGCCGAGCACATCACCCCGCGGGCCGCAGCGCAGCGGGTTGTAGAGGCGAATCTGACGGCGATCGACGAGCGCTTCGGCACGTCGGTCGGCTGACCCGACTGCGCCCGGCTGAACTGAGCGCCGGACCGCAAAGGGCGGGTACCACGGGATATCCCGTCGTACCCGCCCTTCGGCGTGGTCGGTGATCTACAACCGGCCGGACTTGATGACCCGGGAGAGGAACTCCTGGGTCCGCTCTTCTCTGGGTTCTTCGAAGATCTGCTTCGCCGAACCGACTTCACAGATCTGGCCCTGGTCCAGGAAGCACACCTGACTGGCGACCTCCTTGGCAAAGCCCATCTCGTGAGTGGCCAGCAGCATCGTCAGGCCTTCTTTGGCCAGCTCACGGACGATCTCGAGCACGTCGCCGACTAACTCGGGGTCCAGCGCCGCAGTGATCTCATCCAGCAGCATCACGCGTGGCTCCATCGCGAGAGCACGCACGATCGCGACACGTTGCTGCTGACCGCCGGAGAGCATGTCGGGATAGGCCTGCGCCTTCATCCCCATGTTCACCGACTCCAGCAACGCCATGCCCTTTTCGATAGCTTCCTTCTTCTTGACTCCGCCGAGCATCGTAGGTGCCAGAATCACGTTCTCCAGCACGCTCATGTGCGGGAAAAGGTTGTAACTCTGGAAGACAATTCCTACGTCCTTCCGTAGGGCGTTCAGGTCGACGCCAGCGCCGGTGACGGTGTCGCCCTCGATCCTGATCTCACCCGCGTTGACCTGCTCCAACTGATTGACACAGCGCAGCAGGGTCGACTTGCCTGATCCTGAGGCGCCGATCAGGCAGACGACTTCGTGGCGTTCAACATTGAGCGTCACGCCCTTGAGTACTTTGTTGTCGCCAAAAGATTTCTCGACGTTGTCGATCTCCAGAAATGACATCGATCAACCTCCTGCCTTGCGACTGGCGTCGCGATCGATGAGCCAGTCGACGAACCGGGCCTGCGGAATGGTGATCAGGATGAAGAAGCCCGCGACAAGCATGACCGGCGAAAGGTTGAACAGTTTTGACTGCCACAAGGTAGCCACCAGGAACGCCTCAGGAACAGCTGCAATCGCCAACAGCGCGGTGTCCTTCTGCAAACTGATGAAGTCGTTCAGTAGTGGCGGAATGACCCGTCGGACGGCCTGCGGCACCAGCACCTTTCGCAGAGTCTGCACGTAGCTGAGCCCCAGGGACCGTGCTGCAGCGCTTTGACTGGGGTGGATCGACGAGAGACCCGCCCGGTAGACCTCTGCGACATATGCCGAGTAGGTCAGAGTCAGGGCCACGATGCCCAGGGAAGTGAGTGGCCAACTCGACATCGCCGGAATCGCGAGCGGCAAACCGAACACGATCAGGTAGATGGTGACGATTGCCGGAATAGCCCTGAAGATGTCGCAGTACATGATGGCGATGAACCTCAGAGGTGCGCCGGCCCGACCCGGCAGCATCCGCATGATCGCGAGGATCAGGCCGAAGATCAACACGAAAACCTCGCCCACCAGTGCTACCCAGATATTCGTCCAGAAGGCATGGATGATCTCTGAGAAGGAGAGCCGGAAAGCGCGCTGCTGAAAGAACGTGACTGCAACGCTGCCCTTGTTGGCGAGTGCCAGGTAGAGCACCCCGGCACCGATGAGTACCGCCGCCGCGTAGCCGATGCCGATGAACGCTTCTTCACGACCACCGGCCGCCGCCCGCCGCGCCGGGACGAGCTTCTTTTCGCCCAGTAGAGACGAGCGTTTCGTATTCGCGGCGAATGACTTGAACGTGGGTACGAACGGATACAGCGCGAGCACCACGATGAGCACGGCGATGATCGTGGACTTGATACCGCCGTGATTGAAGTCACGAAGTGTGATGCCGACGAATGCCGTAATTGCCACCCCTACCGCGGACGCCACCAGGGCGATCACAGCTAGAGGTAATACCGGCTGTGGTGCGCTGGGCGTCGGAGCCGGCTGGGTGTCGTCCCTGATCAGGTTCGTGGTGCTCATATCGCCACGTCAGTTTGCTGGGGATGACTGACTATCATTTGATGGCCCAGACCGGGACGGCCGACGGGTCGCCACCGAATGCCGGGCCGAGGTAATCGGTGCTGAGCGTCTTGAGCACGCCACTGTTCATCAACGTTGTGATGCCCTTGTCCAATTCTGATGAGCTCGCAGAACCCTTCGGGTAGATCGCGCCGTACTTCTCACCGGTCTTGAACTGACCGACAACTTTCAGAGCAGGCACCTGCTTCGCCTCGGCCAGCACAATGGCGGTGTCCAGGAACGCAGCGTCGATCTGCCCGGAAAGCACAGCCTGGTAGAGCGTCTGGGAGTTGGGGTAGATCTTGGCGCTCTTGCACTTCAACGTGTCTTGGATGAACGGCACCGATGTAGTACCGGTGTAGGCGCCGCAGCGCTTGTCCTTGATGTTGGCTTCGGTGACGCCACCGGTCTTCTTGGCGATCACGCCGACATTGGAGTCGTAGTACGGGGTGGAGAAGTCAACGACCTTCTGGCGCTCCGGGGTGATCGAGATCTCGGCGAGCGCGATATCGAAGTTCTTCGTGCTGCCTGCGACGAGCTGGGCGAACGCCACGTTCTTGACCGTGATCGACTTCAAGCCAGCCATGTTGGCCAGTTCGGCGCCCATGCAGTATTCGTAGCCGTCTTTGATCGATGCCGCGGTGGTGCCGTTCCACCAGCCCGGGGCCGGCAGAGTCGTCTCGACGGTGAGCGTGCCCGCCACAGCAGGCTTGATCTTGATGGAGTTGGCCTTGCTGGTGATCTTGCAGTTGCCGAAGTCGGCTTTGCCGCCTCCGCCTCCGCTCGCGCCAGCACTCTTGCCGGACGTGGAGCTACTGCCACAGGCTGCGAGCGTGGCCGAGGTTGCCAGCACGCTGACGATGGTGATGGTGCGCTTGAGGGCCATTTGATTGTTCCTAACCGTTGGTTCAGGAGGGTGGAGGTTCTGGGAAGCGTGGCCCGGATAGGGAACAGAGTCAAGGATTTCGCAGCTATATGCAGGTTTCGATCAGGTATCGGTTCGCTGAGCCGCGAGTTCCCGGCGATGTCTGCGTGCGGGAAGGTGACAAAGCCTGCCGGAAATGGACACGCCGGCCGAAAATATCCGGCGAGGTTCTTGACCGGCCTGCGTCAAAGGTGCACGCTCGTGGCTAGCAAGTGGCGAGTAGGACAGGAACGGAGCGATCGCGTGCCCGGGTGGACGTAACTGTCCCTGTACGTGTACCGTAGACCTTTGTGCTGCCTTCCGTCAGCTCAAATCTTCTGTGTCAGCAAATTTCTCGCGCGACGCGCGGCAGCCGAATGGTTGCCGGGTGCGGTGTTTGATTGAAAGAGTTGGCTCGGCGTCTCAAGCGTCGCGGCAGGGGTGGTGCCGGCGGGAGAAAGCGTGACCGTACCGCCCTCCCGTTAGGCCTGTGGAAGGAATCTCCTTGGCTGCCTCGCGTTCCGCGAAATCAACTCTTACTACGGCGAAGACGGCATCGGGCCGTCTTACGTTCGCGAAAATTCGCGAACCGCTGGAAATGCCCGACCTGCTCGCTCCACAGACCGAGAGCTTCGACTGGCTGCTCGGTAACGAGCGTTGGCAGGAGCGGGTGGCTGCCGCGAAGGCTGCCGGTCGTCAGGAGGTGAACGACCGATCCGGCTTGGAGAACATCTTCGAAGAGATCTCCCCGATCGAAGACTTCGCCGAGACCATGAGTCTCTCTTTCCGCGATCACCGCTTCGAAGAGGTCAAGTACTCCATCGAGGAGTGCCGCGAGCGCGACATGACGTACGCGGCGCCGCTCTTCGTGACGGCCGAGTTCATGAACAACACCACTGGTGAGATCAAAAGCCAGACGGTCTTCATGGGTGACTTCCCACTGATGACCGGTCGCGGCACGTTCATCATCAACGGCACCGAGCGTGTCGTGGTGTCGCAGTTGGTGCGTAGCCCCGGCGTGTACTTCGAGCGGACCCTGGACAAGGTGTCCGACAAGGACGTCTACACCGCAAAGATCATCCCGAGTCGTGGTGCGTGGCTGGAATTCGAGATCGACAAGCGCGACCAGGTCGGCGTCCGCGTCGACCGTAAGCGCAAGCAGTCGGTCACTGTGCTCCTGAAGGCTCTCGGCTTGTCAGAGGCCGACATCCTGGAGACCTTCGGACAGTACGACTCGATCCGCGGGACCCTGGAGAAGGACCACACCACCACCCAGGACGAAGCTCTGCTGGACATCTACCGCAAGCTGCGTCCGGGCGAACCGCCCACCCGCGAGGCTGCCCAGAACCTGTTGGACAACTTGTACTTCAACGGCAAGCGGTACGACCTGGCGAAGGTCGGTCGTTACAAGGTCGACAAGAAGCTCGGTCTGGACGCGTCGATCAACAACTCGACACTGTCGGTCGACGACATCGTCGCCACCATCAAATACCTCGTTGCGCTGCATGCCGGCGAGGCCGAGATGGCCGGTGTACGCGAGGGCGAGCAGGTCACCCTGCCCGTCGAGGTCGACGACATCGACCACTTCGGCAACCGTCGCCTTCGCAACGTCGGTGAGCTCATTCAGAACCAGGTCCGCACGGGTCTGTCCCGGATGGAGCGTGACGTCCGCGAGCGGATGACCACCCAGGACGTCGAGGCGATCACCCCGCAGACCCTGATCAACATCCGCCCTGTGGTGGCCTCGATCAAGGAGTTCTTCGGGACCAGCCAGCTGAGCCAGTTCATGGACCAGAACAACCCGCTCGCCGGATTGACGCACAAGCGTCGGCTGTCCGCGCTGGGCCCGGGTGGGCTGTCGCGTGACCGGGCCGGCATGGACGTGCGAGACGTGCACCCCAGCCACTACGGCCGGATGTGCCCGATCGAGACCCCGGAGGGCCCGAACATCGGCCTGATCGGTTCGCTCGCGTCCTACGGTCGGATCAATCCGTTCGGCTTCATCGAGACGCCGTACCGCAAGGTCACCAGTGGCCAGGTCACCGACGAGATCGTCTATCTGTCGGCTGATGAAGAGGACAAGTTCGTCATCGCGCAGGCCAACGCCGGCCTGGCCGAAGACGGCACGTTCTCCGAAGAGCGCGTCCTCGGTCGTACCAAGGGTGGCGAGGCCAGTGACGTACCGGCCGACGAGGTCGACTACATGGACGTGTCCGCACGCCAGATGGTCTCCGCGTCCACCGCGCTCATCCCGTTCCTGGAGCACGACGACGCGAACCGCGCCCTGATGGGTGCGGCCATGCAGCGTCAGGCTGTGCCGCTGGTCCGCTCCGAGGCGCCGCTGGTCGGCACCGGTATGGAGTACCGCGCGGCGCTGGACTCCGGCGACGTGGTCCGCGCCGAGAAGGCCGGTGTGGTGCAGGCGGTGTCCGCTGATCTGGTGAACGTCATGAACGACGACGGCACCTACTCGACGTATAAGATCGCCAAGTTCACCCGGTCCAACGCCGGCACCTGCTACAACCAGCGCGTTGTGGTCACCGAAGGTGACCGTCTCGAGGCCGGTGGCGTCATCGCCGACGGTCCCGCGACCGACGGCGGGGAGATGGCTCTCGGAAAGAACCTGCTCGTGGCATTCATGCCATGGGAGGGCTACAACTTCGAAGACGCCATCATCTTGTCCCAGCGCCTGGTGCAGGATGACGTGCTCTCCTCGATTCACATCGAAGAGCACGAGATCGATGCCCGCGACACCAAGCTGGGCCCGGAGGAGATCACCCGCGACATCCCCAACGTCGCCGAGGAGGTCCTCGCCGACCTGGACGAGCGCGGGATCATCCGCGTGGGTGCCGAAGTACGCGACGGCGACCTGCTCGTCGGCAAGGTCACGCCCAAGGGTGAGACCGAGCTGACCCCGGAGGAGCGCCTGCTGCGCGCCATCTTCGGTGAGAAGGCCCGTGAGGTCCGTGACACGTCGATGAAGGTCCCGCACGGTGAGACCGGCACGATCATCGGCGTCAAGGTCTTCGATCGTGAAGAGGGCGACGAGTTGCCGCCGGGCGTCAACCAGTTGGTGCGTATCTACGTGGCCAACAAACGCAAGATCACCGACGGCGACAAGCTCGCCGGTCGGCACGGCAACAAGGGCGTCATCTCCAAGATCCTGCCCGTCGAGGACATGCCGTTCCTGGAGGACGGCACGCCGGTCGACGTCGTGCTCAACCCGCACGGTGTGCCCCGCCGAATGAACCTGGGCCAGATCCTGGAGTTGCACCTCGGATGGGCCGCCAGCCGCGGCTGGGACATCTCGACCAACGAAGGGGACACCTCTTTCTCCGAAGAGATCGCCGCAGACGCGCACACGGCCCCGCCCGGATCGCGGGTTGCAACCCCGGTCTTCGACGGTGCGTCCGAGGGCGTCATCACGGGTCTACTGGATTCCACCCTGCCCACGCGGGACGGAAAGCGGTTGATCGGCAGCTCGGGTAAGACCCAGTTGTTCGACGGTCGGTCCGGTGAGCCGTTCCCCGAGCCGATCTCGGTGGGCTACATGTACATCTTGAAGTTGCACCACCTGGTGGACGACAAGATCCACGCCCGCTCGACCGGTCCCTACTCGATGATCACTCAGCAGCCGCTTGGTGGTAAGGCGCAGTTCGGTGGTCAACGGTTCGGTGAGATGGAGGTCTGGGCACTGGAGGCCTACGGCGCGGCTTACGCGCTGCAGGAACTGCTCACGATCAAGTCTGATGACGTGGTCGGCCGCGTGAAGGTCTACGAGGCCATCGTCAAGGGTGAGAACATCCCGGAGCCGGGTATCCCCGAGTCCTTCAAGGTGCTCATCAAGGAGATGCAGTCGCTGTGTCTCAACGTCGAGGTTCTCAGCAGCGATGGTCAGGCCATCGATCTGCGTGACACCGACCAGGAAGTGTTCCGTGCGGCCGAAGAACTCGGCATCGACCTGTCCCGGCGTGAGCCGAGCAGCGTCGAAGAGGTTTAAACACCCCACGAACTTCCTCGCCTAGCGGTTCGGATACTTCGCGGGGGCCTCGAAAGGGCCTCCGCGGGGTACCCGGGACCGCATCACGTAGCTCTTGTTAGCTAGCAACAAATGAAAGAAGGACAGCAACAGTGCTGGACGTCAACTTCTTCGACGAAATTCGTATTGGTCTCGCTACCGCTGAGGACATCCGTCAGTGGAGCCACGGTGAGGTCAAGAAGCCCGAGACCATCAACTACCGCACTCTGAAGCCGGAGAAGGACGGACTCTTCTGCGAGAAGATCTTCGGTCCGACCCGCGACTGGGAGTGCTACTGCGGTAAGTACAAGCGGGTCCGCTTCAAGGGCATCATCTGCGAGCGCTGCGGTGTCGAGGTCACCCGCTCGGCCGTGCGCCGTGAGCGGATGGGCCACATCGAGCTCGCCGCCCCGGTGACTCACATTTGGTACTTCAAGGGTGTGCCCAGTCGCCTGGGTTACCTGCTCGACCTGGCGCCGAAGGACCTCGAGAAGGTCATCTACTTCGCTGCGTACATGATCACTTCTGTCGATGTGGACCAGCGCCACGCCGACATGCCCTCGCTCGAGGGTCAGATCGAGGTCGAGAAGAAGGAGATGGAGAACCGGCGCGACAACGATGTCAACAACCGCGCCGCCAAGCTCGAAACCGACCTCGCGGAGTTGGAGAAGGAAGGCGCCAAGGCTGACGTCCGCCGCAAGGTACGCGAGTCCGCCGAGCGCGAGATGAACCAGCTGCGCAAACGCTCCGATCAGCAGATCGAGCGTCTGACACAGGTCTGGGACCGGTTCAAGAACCTCAAGGTCCAGGACCTCGAGGGCGACGAAATGCTCTACCGCGAGATGCGTGACCGTTTCGGTCTGTACTTCGAGGGTGGCATGGGAGCCCAGGCTCTGCAGAAGCGTCTGGAGACCTTCGACCTCGTGGCCGAAGCTGCTTCCCTGCGCGAGACCATTGCCACCGGCAAGGGTCAGCGCAAGACGCGTGCCCTGAAGCGCCTGCGCGTCGTCATGGCGTTCCTGCAGACCAAGAACAGCCCGGTCGGCATGGTGCTGGACTGCGTCCCGGTCATCCCACCGGACCTTCGCCCGATGGTGCAGCTGGACGGTGGCCGCTTCGCGACCTCTGACCTGAATGACCTGTACCGCAGGGTCATCAACCGAAACAACCGGTTGAAGCGACTGCTCGATCTCGGTGCACCCGAGATCATCGTCAACAACGAGAAGCGGATGTTGCAGGAGGCAGTCGACAGCCTCTTCGACAACGGCCGTCGCGGCCGCCCCGTCACGGGCCCCGGCAACCGTCCGCTGAAGTCGCTGTCCGACATGCTCAAGGGCAAGCAGGGCCGCTTCCGTCAGAACCTGCTGGGCAAGCGCGTGGACTACTCCGGCCGTTCGGTCATCGTCGTCGGCCCGCAGCTGAAGCTGCACCAGTGTGGTCTGCCCAAGCAGATGGCGTTGGAGCTCTTCAAGCCGTTCGTGATGAAGCGTCTGGTCGATCTGGACCACGCGCAGAACATCAAGTCGGCCAAGCGGATGGTCGAGCGGGCTCGCCCGGTCGTCTGGGATGTCCTCGAAGAGGTCATCACCGAGCACCCGGTGCTGTTGAACCGTGCGCCCACCCTGCACCGCCTGGGCATCCAGGCCTTCGAACCGCAACTGGTCGAGGGCAAGGCAGTCCAGATCCACCCGTTGGTCTGTACCGCGTTCAATGCCGACTTCGACGGTGACCAGATGGCGGTCCACGTGCCGCTGTCCACCGAGGCGCAGGCCGAGGCCCGGATCCTGATGCTGTCCAGCAACAACGTGCTGAAGCCTTCTGACGGTCGTCCCGTCACCATGCCCAGCCAGGACATGATCACCGGAATCTTCTTCCTGACCTTGGGCGGCGACGACGTCATCGCCAACGGCAGCGAGGAGAAGCTTCGCTCCTTCGCCACTCCCGCTGAGGCGCGGATGGCTATGGACCGGGGTGAGATCCGACTCGGTTCGATCGTCCGGATCCGCATCTACGACCAGGTGCCGCCCACCGGCTACACACTGGGCGAGGATGAGGTCGTCGACGATCTCGGGCGCCTTGCCTGCCTCACGCTGGAGACCACACTCGGTCGGGTCCTGTTCAACGAGACCCTGCCGGAGGACTACCCGTTCCTCAACAACGCCATCGACAAGAAGGCACTCTCGGCAGTCGTCAACGACCTGGCCGAGCGGTACCCCAAGGCGCAGGTCGCCGCGTCGCTGGATGCGTTGAAGGAAGCCGGGTTCTACTGGGCCACCCGTTCGGGTTGCACCGTGGCGATCTCCGACGTACAGACCCCGCCGCGTAAGACGGAGATCCTGAACGGCTTCGATGCCAAGGCCGCCAAGGTCCAGGGGCAGTACGAGCGTGGCTTGATCACCGACGACGAGCGTCGCCAGGAGCTCATCGAGATCTGGACGCAGGCCACCAACGAGGTCGCTGCCGAGATGCAGCGGAACTTCGATATCGACAACCCCATCTTCCGGATGGTGTCCTCTGGTGCCGGTGGTAACTGGCACCAGGTCCGGCAGATCGCCGGAGCGCGAGGGTTGATGGCCAACCCCAAGGGCGAGATCATCCCGCGCCCGATCAAGTCCAACTTCCGTGAGGGCCTGTCGGTGCTGGAGTTCTTCATCTCCACGCACGGTGCCCGTAAGGGACTGGCCGACACTGCGCTGCGGACAGCGGACTCCGGGTACCTGACCCGTCGTCTGGTCGACGTCAGCCAGGACGTCATCATCCGTGAGGACGACTGCGGCACCGACCGTGGCCTGGTTCTGCCGGTGGCTCAGCGCAATGCTGAAGGCGTACTGGTCGAGCATGACGACGTGGAGACCTCGGTCTACGCACGCACGCTCGCCTCGGATGTCGAGTCCGACGGTGAGGTGCTGGCCGCTGCCGGCTCCGACCTCGGCGACGTCAACCTGGACCGGTTGCTCGCAGCCGGCGTGGAAGAGGTCAAGGTCCGCTCGGTACTCACCTGTGAGTCCCGGGTAGGCACCTGCGCCAAGTGCTACGGCCGTTCGCTCGCAACCGGCCTGCTGGTCGACATCGGTGAGGCGGTCGGCATCATCGCCGCGCAGTCCATCGGTGAGCCCGGCACCCAGTTGACGATGCGTACCTTCCACACCGGTGGCGCCGCGGGTGATGACATCACCCAGGGTCTGCCCCGCGTGGTGGAGCTCTTCGAGGCACGTACCCCCAAGGGTGTCGCGCCGATTGCCGAGGCCGCAGGCCGCGTGCAGATCGAGGAGACCGACAAGGCCCGGCGCATCCTGTTGACCCCGGACGACGGCTCGGAAGAGCTGGCGTACCCGGTGAGCAAGCGTGCTCGGATGCTGGTCGCCGACGGCGAACACGTCGAGGTCGGTGCACTGCTGATGCAGGGCGCGATCGACCCCAAGCAGGTGCTTCGTATCCTCGGCCCGCGTGCCGTGCAGAAGCACCTCGTCGATGAGGTCCAGAGCGTCTACCGCCAGCAGGGCGTGTCGATCCACGACAAGCACATCGAGGTCATCGTGCGGCAGATGCTGCGCCGGATCACGATCATCGAGGCCGGCGACACCGACCTACTGCCCGGCGAGCTGGCCGAACGTGGCCGGTTCGAGGACAGCTCACGTCGTGCGGTCGCCGAAGGTGGCCGTCCGGCATCGGGTCGTCCCGACCTGCTGGGCATCACCAAGGCCTCGTTGGCGACCGACTCGTGGCTCTCGGCGGCCTCCTTCCAGGAGACCACCCGGGTGCTCACCGAAGCGGCCATGCACGCCAAGAGTGACCCGCTGCTCGGCCTCAAGGAGAACGTCATCCTGGGCAAGCTCATCCCGGCCGGTACCGGTCTTGCGCGTTACCGAAACGTCAAGGTCGAGCCGACCGAGGAAGCCAAGGCTGCGCTGTACGCGCTGCCTGACTACCAGAGCTACGACTACCCGGCCTTCGGTCCGGGATCGGGCGAGGCGGTCCGGCTGGACGACGCTTCCCTCGGGCTCGACTGATCTAGGCGCCTACCGGCGTAACCGTGCACTGACGTGAACGGTGCCCTGATATGAAAACGAGGCCCTGCGGACGACAGTTCGCGGGGCCTCGTTGTCTCGTCGTCGGGAGGTCCGACCTCCACCCACGGGGACACACAATTTCAGCCCGTACCCTGACTCGGTGACCCGGCGCTGGCTGATCGTGTGCGCAGTGGCTCTGCTGGCAGCCTTCGGCGGGTTGACGCTCACTTCGTGGATGACCCAGCGGGCGCCGTTGCAGAGCATTTCCCAGCCGGGACCGACTGTTCTGGTCCGGGTGCCGACCATCGACTGGAATTCCACGTCCGTGCAGGCCAACCCGACTCTCTACGCATTGGCCCGGCGCGGGGCGGTTGCTGCGATGTTGACCCGCAATATCGCCGGCCACAGCTGCACCAACGACTCGTGGCTGACGTTGTCGGCCGGCACCCGCACCTCGGTGGGTGCGGTGGTCCAGGAGACATTGCCCGGTCAGCCGGTCGGCAGCTGTCCTGCAGTGCCGAAGTTTCTGAACCTGGACGCCGGCACTGTCCAGTACCCGTATTGGGCTCGGTGGCGGCAGATCGCGCTGTCGCGTTCACCGAAGGCCGACATCGGTCGGCTTGCTTCGACCGCAGCGCTGTCGAATCAATGCGTGCTCGCGGTTGGTAGCGGTGCTGCGTTGGGCGCAGTCGACCGCGAGGGCGTGGTCACCCACTATGCGCCCGGTGTTGCCCAGGCCGATTTCAATGAGTGTTCCATCAGTCTGGTCAGTCTCACCACGACGAAGGACTCCGTGCTGCGGCAGGTCATTGACAGACTTCCGCAGAACGCGACCGTCATCGTCGCTGCGCTGGCAGATGACGCCACCCCGGAGCATGTACGTGCTGTCGTTGTCGCCGGACCCGGCGTGCCGCACGGGCGGATGACGTCTCTGAACACCCGCCAACCCGGTCTGATCGCGACCCCTGATCTCTCGGCGCTGCTGTTGCACCGATTCGGTGCCGATGCGCCGAACCTGCCCGAAGGCCGGATGCCGTCGGTCGAGCCGACGGGGAGCGTCTACGGGTCGGTGAGGCTGTCTCGGGATCTGGGTCAGGAACTCGCTGTTCAACATTCGGTGCTGCGCAGCTTCTTTCCCCGTTCCCTGGTGATCGGCGCGGCGATCCTCGGTCTGGGCATCCTGGTGTGGCGCTGGCTGGTGCACCGGGTTGGTCGGGGCAAACGGGTACGGGCCGCACATCCGTCGCTTCGTGGCGCTATCGCGCTCACTGCCGGCGCATTGTCTGCGCTGCCGGTAGCGACATTCGCTGTCGGGCTGGTGCCCTGGTATCGAAGCAGTCATCCCGGAATTGCGCTGACAGTGTCGGTGCTCCTGATCGCGATTCTGATTCCCGCGGTCGCGCTCGTGGGTCCATGGCGCAAGTTCCCTGGCGGCCCGCTGATCGTCATCCTCGCGGTTACCTGGTACGTCGTGGTCGATGACACCACTCACGGGTCTCGACTTCAGCTCACCTCGATGATGGGCCTGGAACCGGTCTACGGCGGCCGTTTCTACGGCATGGGGAACGTCGGGTATGCCATGTTGGCGACCAGCGGACTGCTCCTTGCGGCGCTACTGGCCGATCCGCTGATCAGGGCCGGCCGACGCGATCTGGCGGCGCTGACGGTCATCCTTTTCGCCGTCCCGTCCATTCTGGTGGACGGTTACCCGTGGTGGGGAGCCGACGGTGGAGGCCCGGCGGCGATGATCCCTGCATTCGCCTACCTGGCGCTGAACGCAGCGGGGTTGAAGGTGACCTGGCGGCGGGTGGGTATTACCGGCGGCGCGACTGTCGTGGTGGTCGGTGCGCTGGCCGTGATCGACTACCTCCGGCCGGTCGCCTATCGAACCCACCTGGGTGATTTCGTCGCGGGTCTCAGGGATGGCGGGAAGGTCGGTGGACTCGGCCGGATCCTCACGCTGAATGAACAGATGGTCACCTCGAGCCCACTGACGCTGTTTGTGCCGGTCCTGCTCATTGTGGCGATCATCGTGCTGATCGCACCAGGGCGGCGCTTGACCCAACCGGTGAGCCGGCTCTGGGATCGTCTGCCGTTCCTGGGCAACGGCCTGGTCGCGTGTGTGATCTGCTGGGTGATCGGCTTCTTCGCCAACGATTCGGGTACAGCCATACCGCCGGTCGGCATGTTGATCAGCGTGCCCCTACTTGTGGTGTTGTCGACCTGGGCCGGGCGATCCCAGACCGGCACGGCCGTCGCTGGCCCTTCCGGTGCTTCCGCTGGAAAGGGATCGAGGACGATCCACCCCGGCGTACCGAACTCGGACTGACGCGATTTGGTGCGGTATGTCCGCCCCGGTAGGATCAACGGCTGTGCATGGTCTCGCCATGTCTCGTCCCACTAGCAGTAGGGCACAGCCGGTCCGGCACGAACGTCGGGAAGCTGATCGCCGGGTTCGTTGTTGACACCATTGTGCAACCGCCGCGGTCTCTCTGTGAGTGGTACCGAGGAAATCGAGACTTGTGCGCCCGCTCTCGCCGGGCAGCCTGGCATCGTCAGGAAGTGCGGGGGAGGGCTCCGGCATCACAGGCAGGCGGCAATCACCCGACATCGGGCGGTTGCCTAGGGCTTGGCCGGCATTCCAAGGAGTCGATCGGGCATCAGCTCGTTCGTAGACAAGATCACCAACAGACGGAGTCAACAGGTTGCCTACCATCAACCAGCTCGTCCGTAAGGGTCGGCAGGACAAGGCCACGAAGGTCTCCACGCCGGCTCTGAAGGGCAGCCCACAGCGACGCGGCGTGTGCACCCGCGTTTACACCACGACGCCCAAGAAGCCGAACTCGGCGCTACGCAAGGTGGCTCGCGTGCGGCTCACCTCCGGCATCGAGGTCACCGCGTACATTCCCGGCGTGGGCCACAACCTGCAGGAGCACTCGATCGTGCTCGTGCGTGGCGGCCGAGTGAAAGACCTTCCCGGTGTTCGTTACAAGATCGTCCGTGGCTCGCTGGACACCCAGGGTGTTCGCAGCCGCAAGCAGGCCCGTTCCAAGTACGGCGCCAAGAGGGAGAAGAAGTAATGCCACGTAAGGGCCCCGCTCCGAAGCGTCCCCTCGTCATCGACCCGGTCTACGGTTCGCCGCTGGTGACGCAGTTGATCAACAAGATCCTGCTGGACGG
>JALYUK010000283.1 GCA_030853805.1 Actinomycetota bacterium
GTGCTGGCCTGCCCCGGGAAAGCCATCAGCGAAGCCCTCCAGTCGGTGTCCTACCTGCGCACGTCGCCTGTACACCGCGCTTCATCCCTCACTTCCGACCGGAGGCAATCCCTGCCGCTGGCATTACCTATTTACCCACCATCGGGGCCACCGTTGCGGTGGTCCTTTTGGTGTTGCCGTCCTTTGATGTGGTTCGTATGCTCCTATTCATTGTCGATTCAAGCAGCGGACCGACGTCGTGATCTGTGAGAGACATCGCGGTCGACATGACATCTTCGAAGTGCTGCAATGCCACCGCACAACGAGCCCCAGGCAACCAGCCAGCGACGGCATCACCGCCCTCCAGCACCAGTACGGCCGGGGATCACCTGGTCACTGATCAGATGCGTGCGGCGCTCATCAGCGACCATTTGGGCCTGGCCCGCGCGATCGCGCGTCGGTACCACCGTCGCGGTATCGACGCCGAAGACCTGTACCAGGTCGCCTCCCTGGCACTGGTGCAGGCCGCAGGCCGGTTCGACCCCGCACGCGGCACACCCTTCGCCGGGTACGCCGCGGTGTGCGTGCACGGTGAACTAAAACGGTATCTGCGGGACTACGCGTGGTCGGTGCGCCCTCCCCGGCCCATCCACGACCTGTACCTGCAAGTGGCCCGCGCCACCGCCGACCTGACCCACACCCTGGGTACCGCGCCCACCATCAGCGACATCGCCCACTACCTGAATGTTGATCCTGACCAGGTTCGCGCAGCACAAGAGGCGCGTACGGCGTACACCGCGGCGTCCTTGGATGCACTGGTGCAGGACGAGCCAGATCGCCTGTTGTTTCAGCTCGCGCACGCTGCCGGCGCAATGAGAGCTGACACCTACGAGAGGGTCGACCTGGCCGTCACCATCGCAACGCTCCTTCGCGGCTTATCCCCCCGCGAACAACAGATCGTGGGATTGCGTTTCGGCCACGAAATGACCCAACAAGAAATCGGTGACCGCCTCGGTATGAGTCAGATGCACGTCTCCCGGTCGCTGTCCTCCATCACCGCACGGTTACGAACACAACTGACCGCAGCCGCCTAACCCTCCCCCGGCAACATCCCGCCCAGGCCCGCCCCGCGGGCACCAGCCCAGGGCTGAGCAATAGAACATGACTACGACAGGGCGTATTCCAATGAACCTCGCAACAGGATCCGGTTACGGCCAACGTCTTTCTGGTTCACCGACCGGCTCTTGGTCGGGGCGATTCGCGGTTCGGGCCCACCTTCCTCGGTGCGCTGCTCGTGGGTATGAACGATCATAAAAGGTATGCAGTTCGGTGGTGTGCTCCCCCAGGATGGGCCAGATCGCGGTGAGCAGTGGCGCCGCCGCATCCTGGGTATGCCAGCTCCGATCATGGGGTTAATCCCACAACCATCACTGCAAGACACCGACAGCATCGGAGTCAGCAGTGAGCAGGACACGGCAGGGCACGCCTCGTTGAGCGTGAGCCTTACCTACACGCTGTGGCGTAACCCCGCCGACCACAGCGACCCCGTCAACCTCGCCGTCCTATCCGAGCAACAGCGGGTCGCGATCGAGACGGTCCCGCCGTGGCCCAGGCCCCGGTGGCTCCTCGAACGTGTCCAGAACATGCGATATCCGCAACTGTGGGACACAGTCCGCACGACGTGGAACCGGGACCTGAGTAGCCAAAGGAGCCTGGCGCTGGAGTTGGTCGATCACGCGAACCACGTCCTGAACAACCAGTACCAGGACGGGGCGGAGCAACCAGGATCTCCACCGGCCCCGCGTCTGGCTGAGAAATGCGTGAATACAGCGGTCACCGTTGTCATCGATGGTGTCACTTCTGCCGCGGCCGAGATCAACACCGACCCATTTGTGTACGCCATCGGAGCAGAAACCGCACCACACACGGTGGTAACTGCAGTACTTCCGCGAAGCGCACTGGAGCACATCCAGGTCGCCTTCGCCACCAGACCAATCATCAACCCGAAAACCCGATAGCCGATCGTCATATGGTGATGGCTGGTGTGAAGGAATTGATGCGCTGGGTGGGTGGAATTCGACGTCGATGTCTTCGAAGC
>JALYUK010000304.1 GCA_030853805.1 Actinomycetota bacterium
GACCAGCCGTGAACTGGGACGGAATGATCCGCGGCGCCGGCGTCGCGTTGGTCTACTCGTCAGTATTCTTCGCGCTCGCATGGTGGCGTTTCGGGCGCAAGGACATCGTGAGCTGACCGCCGTGTCACATGTCACTGCGAGCATCTAGATTGAGCATGGTCGCGCGGAGTGCGCGCGACGCCGCCCGCCCTTGTGGCGAGACTGCTAGGAGCACCCAGTGATCGATCCGAGCGCCACTCTGAGAGCTGGCTTGTTGGGCCTGGCCCGCAACGACACCATGCGTCGGACGGTCCAAAAGGCGCCGGTCACCCGTGACGTCGTGCGTCGTTACGTTGCCGGTGAGGGCACCGAGGAAGCCGTGCGGGCCAGCCTCGAGCTACAGGATCACGGGCTGCTGGGCACCCTGGACTTCCTCGGCGAGGATTGCACCGACCTGGAGCAGGCCCGCGGCACCCGCGATGCCTACCTGACCCTGCTGGCGGCGCTGCAGGATGCCGGGCTCACCGAGAACGGCGGTGTCGAGGTCAGTGTGAAGCTCAGTGCGGTCGGCCAGTCACTACCTGACGACGGGCACAAGATCGGCCTGGAGCACGCGCAGCAGATCTGCACTGCGGCGAAGGCTGCCGGCACCACGGTCACCATCGACATGGAGGACCACACCACAACAGACGCCACGCTGGAAGGGGTGCGCAATCTACGCGCGGACTTCCCGTGGGTCGGTGCGGTGCTGCAGGCATATCTGCACCGTACCGAGGCCGACTGCCGTGACCTGGCGACCGCCGGTAGCCGGATCCGGTTGTGCAAGGGCGCCTACGACGAGCCGTCCAGCGTGGCCTACCAGAGTAAGTCGCAGGTCGACCTTTCCTATGTGCGCTGCCTGAAGATCCTGATGCAGGGTGACGGTTACCCGATGGTGGCCAGCCACGACCCTCGACTGGTGCAGATCGCGGGCTCGCTCGCCGACCGGTACCTGCGGGCTTCGGACTCCTTCGAATACCAGATGCTCTACGGCATCCGCACCGCCGAGCAGCAGCGACTGTCCGACGCCGGACATCAGATGCGCGTCTACATCCCGTACGGCGACGAGTGGTACGGCTACTTCATGCGTCGCCTCGCCGAGCGCCCCGCCAACGTCGCCTTCTTCGCGCGATCCCTGGTCAGCCGCGGATGAATGAGCGCGGATGAGTGAGCAGGTATCGAGCGTGCCTCCGCGCGCGGACACCATCGCGATCCTCGGTGCGGGGGTGATGGGCGAAGCGCTGCTCTCGGGGTGGTTGCGTGGCGGCCGCGATGCAGCCACGGTGCTGATCAGTGATCGCAGCGAGGCGCGCACCGAGGCATTGACCGGGCGGTACGGCGTGCAGGCATTGCCCGCTGAGGAAGCCGCAGCAGCCGCAGGCACGCTCGTCATCGCGGTCAAGCCGCAGGACATGCGCGCCCTACTGGAGCAGATCGGCCCACGGCTCGGCGCGCAGACCCTGGTGGTGTCGTTGGCGGCGGGTATCACCACAGCGTTCCTGGAGTCTCACCTGCCGGACGGCACGAGTGTCGCGCGGGTAATGCCCAATACGCCCGCGTTGGTCGACCAGGGCATGTCGGCGGTCAGCCCGGGAGCACACTGCGATACCGACCAGCTCGCGACGGCCACCCGGCTGTTGAGTGACTGCGGCAAGGTCATCTCCCTGCCCGAGCACTATCTGGACGCGGTGACAGCGATCAGCGGTAGCGGACCGGCCTACATCTTCTATGTCGTCGAGGCGATGATCGAGGCGGGCGTGCTGCTCGGGATACCGCGTGCCACGTCCACCGAGCTCGTCGTCCAGACGGTGTACGGCGCGGCCACCATGCTGAAGGAAACCGGTCAACATCCAACGGTGCTGCGCGAGCAGGTCTCCAGCCCGGGTGGCACGACGATGGCTGCCCTGCGGCAACTGGACGACAACAAGGTGCGGGCTGCGTTCCTCACAGCGATCGAGTCTGCGGCTCACCGGTCCGCGGAACTCGCCGGCGGTTCATGACTTTGTCGTCGTCGATCTGTGTTCGCGACGGGGGCGGCGAGCGTGGGACAGTACAGCCATGACTGACATCACGGTTCGGGTCCTCGATGAGCAGGATTGGCAGATCTACCGCGATGTGCGGCTTGCCGCGCTCGCCGACAGCCCCAATGCGTTCGCCGCCAGCGCAGCCCAGGAGCGCCAGTTCGACGACGCGTTCTGGCGCCGTCGGCTCACCAGATCCCGACGGATGGTCGCTCAGCGCGGCGAAGACGTCCTCGGCGTGGTCTCAGTGGGGCGTGCCAGCGAAGAGGACCCGCGCGCCTGCGAGCTCTTCGGATTGTGGGTCACCCCACAGTTGCGTGGTCAGGGCGTGGCCTGGAAGCTGGTGCAGGCGGGCGTCGATCAGGCCGCCACCGACTCCTTCGAGTTCGTCGTCTACTGGGTCGGCACCGACAACGGCCGCGGCGTGGCTTTCGCCAGCAGCTTCGGTTTCCGCCCCACAGACGCTCGTCGTCCGATGGAGGTCACCGGGGTCCCCGATGGTGTAGAGCCGGCCGAACTGGAGGACCCCGAGAACGAAATGGCCATGGTCTACTCGGTCGGAGGCGACGCCAGCGGGGTGCCGAGCTCGCTCTCGTGAGTACTCACCCGCCCGCACCCGCATCCACCTGGATCGTGTGGGACGAGCGGTTGACGCGGTACGACTTCGGGTCCCACCATCCGATGGATCCTCGCCGCCTCGCGTTGACAGCCGCGCTGGCGCGCGATTTCGGTGTCTTCGATGCCCCCGGTGTGTCGATCCAGACGCCCCCGGCGCCCTCAGCGGATCTGCTCGATGCCGTCCACAGTCGGGCCTATATCCAGGCAGTTCAGGCCGCTTCGGCCGATCCGGACAAGGCGGACAGTGCCTACGGCCTCGGTACCGAGGACGATCCGGCGTTCGTAGGCATGCACGAGGCTGCCGAGTTGGTGGCTTCCGGAACCCGGCACGTCTGCGATGCCGTCTGGTCCGGGCAGGCACAGCACGGCGTGAACTTCGCCGGGGGCATGCACCATGCGATGCCCGACAAGGCCTCAGGTTTCTGCGTGTACAACGATGCGGCAGTCGGCATTGCCTCGATGCTGGCTGCGGGGGCCGAGCGGGTCGCGTACGTCGATCTGGACGTGCACCACGGCGACGGCGTCGAGCGCATCTTCTGGGACGACCCCCGGGTACTGACGATTTCCATCCACGAAGGTCCGCGCACCCTTTTTCCCGGCACGGGGCATGCCGGCGATGTGGGGGGACCGAACGCGCAGGGATACGCGGTCAATATCGCGCTACCTCCCGGCGTGGGTGACGCCGGGTGGCTGCGTGCCCTGCACGCCGTCGTACCGAGTCTGCTGCGCTCCTTCGAGCCGCAGGTGCTGGTCAGTCAGCACGGATGCGACTCCCACTTCCTGGATCCGTTGGCCAACATGCGGCTGTCCGTCGACGGTCAGCGGACCGCGGCCGAGTCCATGCACGATCTGGCCCATGAGGTCGCCGGTGGCCGTTGGGTAGCGCTCGGTGGCGGGGGATACGAGATTCTCGATGTCGTGCCCCGTACCTGGACCCACCTGATGGCCATTGCAGCGCACCGCCCCATTGCCTGCAACGCCGAGCTCCCGCAGACCTGGCGCGATGAGGCAACCCGGCTGTGCGGCCGACCCGGACCGCCGCGGATGGGTGATGAAGGGTCGAAGGACGGGCGGGTCTGGTGGAAATCGTGGGCCACGGGCGCCGACCCGAGCGATCCGGTCGACCGGTGTGTACAGGCGACCCGGGAAGCGGTCTTTCCCGATCACGGTCTCGATATCTGGTTCGACTGAGGCGGTTTGCGGCGTGTCGACTGGACATCGGCAGCGCGAGCTTCCCAGCGGGCGATGCAGCCCTTAAGGTGCGAGCAGCAGTGTCGGACCAGGTCGGAAGGTACAGGGGAGGCCAGCATGATGGAGGTAGGCAAGGTGGGTGAGGTGACCTTCATGACCGTCGCGGAGGTCGCAGCGATCATGCGGGTCTCGAAGATGACGGTCTATCGGCTCGTGCACAGCGGCGAGCTCGAAGCCGTACGCGTCGGTCGGTCCTTCCGGGTCCCGGAGGCTGCCGTCTCGGCATACCTGACCCAGTCCTACCGGGGCACCGGATGATCGCAGCACCGCCACCCGATGCCCTGACTGCTGGATGCAGCGCTGCTCGATGCACGACCGCGGGCATCCATGGCGTAGCCTGACGGACAGCCTTTTTCAAGCACCTTTCCCGATCATCGAAGGACAGCGGTTACGCATGGGTTCAGTAGTCAAGAAGCGTCGCAAGCGGATGGCCAAGAAGAAGCACCGCAAGTTGCTTCGTAAGACGCGTCACCAGCGCCGCAACAAGAAGAAGTAGCAGCGCACCACCGCAGACCCCTGACGCCCGGCGCGAGCCGTGGCGGGCGGGGGTCTTGCCGTCTGCGGAGTGTTTTCGCCGCCCCGTAGGCTGGGTGGATGGCTTCTACCGTGCTCGTGACCGGCGTGTCCCGGGTCGTAGGTGGTCTCGCAGCCCAGATGCTGTCGACCGACCCCAGCATCGACCGGGTGCTGGCCGTCGATGTCGTGCGACCGGCTCACGACATCGGCAGTGCGCAGTTCGTCCGCGCTGACATTCGCAATCCGATGATCGGCAAGATCATCGAGCAGGAGCACGTCGACACCGTGGTGCATCTCGGCGTTATCGCGACCCAGCGCCAGGCAGGCGGGCGGACGACGCAGAAGGACATCAACGTCATCGGCACGATGCAGCTGCTTGCTGCCTGCCAGCGGGCTCCATCGCTGCGCCGCCTGGTCATCAAGTCCTCCTCGGTCGTCTACGGCGCATCGCCCCGCGACCCGGCGATGTTCTCCGAGGAGATGACTGCGCGGCGCACCCCGCCCAGCGGTTTTGCCAAGGACTCCGTCGAGGTCGAGTCCTACGTGCGTGGTTTCGGTCGCCGCCGTCCCGAGGTCGAGATCGTCGTGATGCGAATGGCCAACGTCATCGGTCCCAGGTTGCGCACGACTTTCTCGGACTTGTTCCGACTGCCCGTGATTCCGACGCCGTTGGGTTTCGACGGGCGCTTCCAGGTACTGCACCTGGACGATGCCATCGGCGCAATCCGGGTGGCGACGGTGGGCAAGGGTTTCACCGGCGTCGTCAACATCGCCGGCGACGGGGTGCTGACCATCCACCAGGCCGCCCGCATCGCGCGCCGCCCCACGCTTCCAGTGCTCGCCCAGGCGGGTCCGATCGTCTCGCAGCTGACCGCGCGAACCCATGTGGGCACTTTCGACGCCGGGCAGATGGACCTGCTCAAGTTCGGGCGCGGCATGGACACCCGCGCGATGCGCACGACATTCGGTTTCTCGCCGTCCCGTACCACCCGCGAAGCATTCACCGCAGTATTCGGATCGAGCACCTGGCTGCCGGTGCTCGCCCACGCAGGGAGAGCAGATGGCTGACAAACCCACGACCACAGAGTCCGACAGCGCCGGCACGAATGCTGCCGAGCGAAGGCCCGCGCGCAGTGCCTTCGCCGGAGCGCGCAACAACCGTCGGTTACAGGTCGTACCGGACGTCGATCGCGTCGATTCGGGGCCGGTCTCCACCTCCACCGCTACCACCGGCTCCGGCAACGGGCTCGGGCTCGGGCTCGTCGATGCTCTGGTCGGCATGATGCGCGCCGCAGGAGGCGTTGCCGGACTCTCCGGGGAAGACCTGGACCGGCGCATCACCCAGGCCCTGGCGTTCCTGCGGCGCAGGCTCACCGGCGACTACGACATCGACAATTTCGGCTTCGACCAGGAGTTCACCGAACAGGTCTGGCTGCCGCTGCTACGCCCCATCTACCAGCGTTGGTTCCGGGTCGAAGTGCGCGGGATCGAAAATCTCCCGCTCGAGGGTGGCGCCCTGGTCGTGGCCAATCACTCCGGGACGGTGCCGATCGACGGGTTGATGGCCCAGGTGGCCATTCACGACGAGACTCCCGGCCACCGCCATGCCCGGGCACTCGGCGCTGACCTGGTGTTCCAGTCGCCCGGGATCGGCACCCTGGCCCGTAAGACGGGCTCCACCCTGGCGGCGCACTCCGACGCGGAACGGCTACTACGCGCGGGGGAGCTGGTGTTCGTCTGCCCCGAAGGTTTCAAGGGCGTCGGTAAGCCGTTCAGCGAGCGCTACCGACTGCAGCGGTTCGGTCGCGGCGGGTTCGTCAGCGCCGCGCTGCGCACCGGCGTCCCGATCATCCCCTGCTCGATCGTGGGCGCCGAAGAGATCTATCCCCTGATCGGCAACGCCAAGGGGCTGGCCCGGTTCTTCGGCTTTCCCTATTTCCCGATCACCGCCACCTTCCCGTGGTTGGGGCCGCTCGGACTGGTGCCGCTACCCAGCAAATGGATCATCGAATTCGGCGCCCCGATCCACACCGAAGGCTTCGATCCGGTAGAGGCCGACGACCCGTCGCTGGTTTTCGAACTCACCGACCAGGTGCGCGAGACCATCCAGCAGACGTTGTATTCGCTGCTGTTGCAGCGTCGTTCGGTGTTCTGGTGAGCCGGCAACAACACACCACAGATGCGTCCGGCCCGCGCATCACGCTGATCGGCAAGCCGGGCTGCCACCTGTGCGACCAGGCGCGGGAGATCATCGCTGCAGTCGCCGCTGACACCGGAGCCGGGTGGCGTGAGATCTCGATCCTCGACGACGCCGCGCTGCTGGACAGATACGCCGAGCAGATTCCCGTCACGCTGGTCGACGGCGCTCAGCACGACTACTGGCGGGTGGATGAGCGGCGGTTGCGCGCGGCGCTGCAGGCGAAGCGCACCTCCTGAAGGCTTCAGCAGTTTCTGTGCCTGGGCCCGGTCGCGGGTAATGCTGCAGGTGTAGTGCGGTTTGCGTGCAGGCCCCCGGTCCCCGATTTTGTGCATTCGTTCACAAAGTCTTATGGTCGGGGGGCTTACATCCTCTGTGCGGGCGCCTGGTATAGGTGCCCGCCCACCCCGGGAGGAGTCGGAACTCACGTGACGACTGATCCAACGGCACGCCGGGTCATCCCGGACGCGACCGTGGCACGACTTCCTGGATATCTGCGCGCTCTGCGCCCGATGTTGGCGGACCACATCGAGGTGGTTTCCTCCGAAGAACTGGCGACCGCTGCGGGTGTCCGCTCGGCCGGTCTGCGCAGGGATCTGTCCTATCTCGGCTCATACGGCGTGCGCGGTGTCGGCTACGACGTCCAGCGGCTGGCCAACGAGATCACCCGCGAGCTCGGACTCGTGCGGCCCTGGTCCGTGGCCATCGTCGGGATGGGCAACCTGGGTCACGCGCTCGCCGCGTACAGCGGCTTCGCGAATCGCGGATTCACGGTGTGCTGGCTGGTGGACCACGACCCCGAGATTGTCGGCACCGTGATCGGCGACCTGACCGTTATCGATTTCGACCAGTTCGCGCAGGTGGTGACCGACCAGGTGATCGCCGTCATCGCCACCCCGCCGCACGTCGCTCAAGAGGTGGCGGACTCGGTCGTCGCCCTCGGGGTCCGCTCGATTCTCAACTTCGCGCCCGGAGTGCTTCAGGTGCCTTCCGACACGCAGGTCCGCAGGGTCGACCTGGCCAGCGAGCTGCAGATCCTCGCTTTCCACGAGCAGCGCGGTAAGTCCGCTGAGTCGGCGACGTCGGCAGGGGCGGGCCGATGAGTCTGATCGTCGTCGGTGTCTCCTACCGGACTGCAGACCTGGAGACCCTCGAGCGCGTGGTGTTGAGCAATGCCGCGCAGGAGCACATCGCCGCTTCGCTGGCCGGTAACGAACACGTCAGCGAACTGATGGTGCTCTCGACGTGCAACCGCACCGAGTTGTACGCCGAGGTGGGCACCTTCCACGGGGCCGTTACCTCGATCAGTGAAGCGCTGGCGGCAGCCACGGGTATGCCGATGCCCCAGTTGCGCGACCACCTCTACGTACATTTCGAAGATCGTGCAGTCGCACATCTGTTCTCGGTTGCCGCAGGTCTGGACTCCATGGCGATCGGTGAGAGCCAGGTCATCGGGCAGTTGCGCACCGCTATGCGCGCGGGCCAGGCCGCAGGCCGTCTCGGCACGGCGTTGACCGAGTTGGTGCAGCATGCGCTGCGGGTGGGCAAGCGAGTACACACCGAGACCGCACTGGATCTGGTCAGCCGCTCGTTGGTCGAGCATGCGTTGGACATCGCGGCCGACCGGCTGGGTGAACTGGGCCAGGCGACGGCGGTCGTCATCGGAGCGGGCTCGATGAGCGGGTTGGCAGCTCACACGTTGATGCGTGCCGACATCGGCACGCTGCACATCGTGAACAGGACCCCAGAACGCGCAGCGCGGTTGGCTCAGGCGACAGGTGGTATCCCAGCGACGTGGGAGCAGCTCCCGTCTCTGGTGGCGCAGGCCGACATCGTGATCTCGTGCACCGGAGCCGCCGGACACATCGTCGTACCGCAGTTCCTGGCGGAGCGCGAGGCAGCTTCGCCGGTGGTACTGATCGACCTCGCACTACCTCGCGACGTCGATCCGTCCTGCGCGCAGCTGGATGCCGTCACCGTGCTCACGCTGGATGAACTGGGTGCCCGCACGGCCCTGAACGGTCCGGCGCGTGACTCGATGCGTGTGGTGCAGGACATGGTGACGGCCGAAGTGGCGGAGTTCCTCGTACACCGCCGTGCGGCCGCAGTAGGTCCGACTGTTGCAGCCCTACGGGCGCGGGCTGCCGGCGTCGTCGAGCGGGAGATGGACCGGCTGAGCGGCAAGGTCGAGCTGGACCTGACGCAGGCAGCCCAGGTGCGTCAGGCACTGCACCGGGTGGCCGAGAAGATCCTGCACACCCCCACGGTGCGGATCAAGCAACTGGTCGGTGAAGAGCAGGTGCCGGGACAGGGCCAGCAGGACTACACGGCCTTGATGCGCACGTTGTTCGATCTGGATCCGCACGAGCACCGGGTCAGCGCATTGCCGGACGGTGAGACCGAATGATGATCCGACTGGGAACCCGCCGGAGCCTGCTGGCAACCACTCAGAGCGAGGGCGTCGCTGATGCGTTGCGGGCCCTGGGCCATGACGTGGAACTGGTGATGATCACCACCGAGGGCGATATCAACCACGCTCCCCTGGAAACCATGGGCGGCACAGGTGTCTTCGCGGCTGCGCTGCGCAAGTCGCTGTTGGCCGGCGAGGTGGATCTGGCGGTGCACTCGCTGAAGGATCTGCCGGTCGCGCCCGAGCCTGGCCTCGTCGTGACGGCGACGCCCCGTCGCGAGGATCCCCGCGATGCGGTCATCGCCCGTGACGGGCTGACCCTCGCGCAGCTACCCCAGGGTGCGGTGGTCGCCACCGGTTCGCCACGGCGGGTCGCTCAGCTGAACGCGCTCGGACTGGGCGTGGTCACCCGGGGCATCCGCGGCAATGTCGGCACCCGCGTCGCTGCGGTCACCGACGGCAAAGTCGACGCCGTGGTGCTCGCTCGCGCCGGGCTGGCGCGCCTCGGGCGTACTGATGAGATCACCGAGGTGCTGGATCCGTTGCAGATGCTCCCGGCGCCCGGTCAGGGAGCACTGGCCCTGGAAGTACGCGCCGAGGCCACCGAGTTGCGTTCTGTCCTGGCGCAACTGGATGACTTCGATACGCGCGCGGCTGTCACCGCAGAACGCGCGCTGCTCGCGGCATTGCAGGCCGGGTGCTCCTCACCGATCGGGGCACTCGCCGAAGTGGTCGAGGAACTCGACGGCTCACTACACATCTCCCTGCGTGCATTCGTAGGGAGTAGGGACGGCAGTCTCGAGCTGCGCAGGTCGGTGACCGGCCCCATTGAGGACGCCGCCGAACTGGGTCAGGAACTAGCCAGGCTCCTCCTGCGGGATGGTGCCGCCGATGTCATACCCCAAGGGGCGTCTCCCATCTCGGATGCGTCCCTGCCCACCCCCGAAGACCTCGTCCCAACGATCGCCGCGGAGCGTGAATCGTGAGCTCGACCAATGCACCCACCCGTAAGAACAACACCACCTCAACCGTCTCTTTCGTCGGGTCAGGCCCCGGTGACCAGGGGCTGCTGACCATGCGCGCCGTGGATCTGTTGCGCCGCGCCGACGTCATCGTCATCGATCAGGTGGCCCGCGAGAGTTTCGTGGCGCCGTACGCCCAGCCAGAGGTAGTGATCGTTGATGCCGGGCACGGCGAGGCGGGTCAACCGCTCACCAGAGCCTCCCGGGCCAAGCTCCTGCTGCGCACCGCCAAGGCGGCCGTGCCCAGTGACCCGGATGCCTGTGAAGCACTCGTCGTGCGACTGATGGACGGCGATCCAGCAATGTTCAACGGCCTCGCCGAAGAGGCCACTGCGTTGCACAAGGCTGGTATTCCTTTCGAGGTCGTGCCGGGCGTCAGCGCGGTTTCAGCTGTTCCTGCATACGCAGGTATTCCGTTGACCGCGAACGGAACCCGCGCTGTACACATCATCAATGCTGCCGATGTGAAGGTCTCCAGGGTCGCGGCCAGCACATGGGAGCGATCCACCGCTGACGACACGACCGTCGTGCTGCTCGGCCAGGCCGAGCAGCTCGCTGAGGCCCTCTCTCGGC
>JALYUK010000357.1 GCA_030853805.1 Actinomycetota bacterium
CCCCTGCACGCTCGGTCGAAGCAACTGGGCGTTCCGCAACAGTCCTCGCGCGGTCTTGTTGCTCCACCACACCACGTACTGAGCTACCGACCTCGACCTTTTCAGGCGCAGACGCCGGAACTTCCAGCACCGGCAACTCAACTGCCACCCGAGTCTCCTGGCGTGGTGGTGCCGTACGGAACGGGGAATCAGACATAAGGCTCCTTCAACACGACGCCAGCAACAGCGCCAAACGAGTAAAACCCTGGGAACAGCCCACAACCGTTGGGGATGCGGAGGTAATCAGTGGGCCGCTCCCAGGAATCCATGAACACCCCCGGAACGACGCCGATTCGTTTGCACCGACGCGTAGCGGTCGGACTAATCACTACCGTAACGTCTATCGGAGCGGGTCTGTCAACACACGTCTATCAGTGTGATTATCTACATCTTGGAGGGGGACTGGATGCGACACCTCAGGTCAGTGCACGATGGGAGCCGTTCGGCAGTGGCCGGGCGTGTCTTATTCGGTGGTGATCAGCAAGGGAGAGAAGCGGTGACAACTCCGGAAGGGTTCCCGCGGATTGCTGAAAAGCTCGCGTGGATCATCAACACGATTCCGACTGAGGATGGCCGTCGCTTAACTCCCGAGCGGCTCTCTCGGAAGATTTTTGAGCAGACTGGTGGGGAATTCGAGGTCACTGCGGGTCATATACAGGCGTTGAAGACGGGCCTGCGCGACAAGCCCAGTGCCCGATTGCTCGTGGAGATTGCTCGCGCGGCCGGACTGCCGTCGGCGTTTTTCTGGTCGGACGTGGCGGATCGCTTGCTACGGGAGGTCGTAGAAAACGCGATCCGTGATCGGAATTCCTCAGCGGCTTCTTCTTACGATGCCTTGCTTTTGAAAGCCGATCCCGACCTCAGCAGTGAACGGTTGGACCGGCTGAGGTCACTGCTGCTGGCGGTTATGGGGGACTCAGCGGCTAATTCGGATGACACGCCGTAATGTCGCACCCTCGTCGCGGCTTCCATTCCGTGCAAGATGGTCGTCAGCGCACCGTCAACGTCTAGTGACTGCGGCAACGCACCAGGCAAACCCCCAGGTGTCCGAAGGCCGCTCAACACGTTATGTAGATGCTGGGCCACCTCTGGCTCGTACGCAAGGCCTTCTGCTCCCACAGCGATTCTCCCTGATGTTGCTCGCGACTCGCGAACGTGCGGCTACCTGATCCGCAGGCTACGCTAGCAATACGACAGGTCAAGTGTTAACTACCGAGGTGAGACAAATCACATCCGATGACTTCACAACCTTCGCAGGTCGTCTGACGGCGTTGCATCGTCGCATCGCGGACCCGTCGACCGGCGCCCCTTTCACTCGTCACCACATGGCGACGGAGGTCGACGTGTCGATGGCCTACATGTCGCAGCTATTCAGCGGCTCCCGCGCCAATCCCAGTGCAGACGTCCAGAAGCGTCTTGCGGCCTGCCTTGGTCTGCAGAGCGTTGAGCCGCTGCACGACGCCACAGCAGCAACCGAAGCCGCGCGAGAGCTCGACCTGTTGAGCATCATCCAAGATCGAGGACTGACAGCGGTCATGACGCGTATCGCCGAATGGCCAAAGGACCGCGTCGCCGCGCTTGAGGCCATGCTCGAAACATTTGACTTCGAGGTACGCAAGAAATGAACAATCTGCAGGCCCAGCGCATTGCTCACACCACTGTCCCTCGCAGCGGACAGCTTGCTGACCTAGTGGACGTAGTCAGCGCCAAAGTAGGCCGACCAATTGCTGTTCTGGGTAAGAATCTCTCACCCATGCATTCGGGCGTTTGGTACAGCAATGATATCAACGACGAGATTCACTTCCCTTCTAACGTGCCCCTGATCGCCCGTGAGGCTGCGGTCTGCCATGAGCTAGCTCATATCTTGCTGGGTCATGAGCCGCATAGCGTCATCCAGACAGGCGGGGAATTATTCAAACACATTGACCCGGGCGCGGTTCAGGCACTTCGGGTCATGCACCGATCTGTTTATGATGAGCCGCCCGAGCATGATGCGGAGATACTGGCGACCATGTTGCTTCACCGTTTGCGCGCCAAACGCGCAACACGATCTCACTCACCGCTTCACTAAGCCATGGCGACAGCTGCGGTATGCGTCTGCTGGTTGGCTACTATCGTGCGGATTCAGACAACACTGATACGTGGCCCGAGACTCCGCGCGCGGGTGCTCTTAACAAGTGCAATGATCAGCCTCTCATTTGCCGAGACGTTCGCGTTTGTGCCCGATCTAGCGGACCACCTAGTGCCCAACATGTCGGTCTATCTATCGTCTGTTGGCCTCGTTATTACGGCTGGTATCACCAACGCTTACGCTGACGCACTCTTAGGCAAGTTCAAGACCCTCCGATTGTGTGCCTGGGGCGGTCTGACGAGCATCGTTCTTGGGGTCCTTACCACATCATGGGTACTGGACCCCTCATTCCGTGCGATCCGTTTTCAGGGAGATTACTCAACGCGCGGGCCAGTGATGGCCGCATCGACCATTTTCTATCTCTGTGGGTACCTCCCTGTCCTAGCGACGCTTCCCCGTGTCGCGTGGGTCGCTTGGCGCATCCGCACATCTGAGGATCAGACCACTCGCACCGGCCTCGGCCTAATCCTTGGCGCAATGGCTATCGGCACCATTGGCTTTAGCCTCGATTCAAGCGCAGTCATCGTGCACGCCTCGGATGTGCACATTTTTTCTACCATGCTGCCGTACGCCATTGCACAGGGATTAAAAGATGTTGGTGTGCTCATTCTTGTGGTGGGTGTAGCACTCATGGCTGGATCTCCGACCATCAACCATAAGGTTCGCCAGTACCAATTGCGTCAGGAACTAATGCCGCTGTGGGTCATCCTCGTGGGTCAGTATCCTGACGTGCGCCTCGCGGGGCGCGCGACCTCTACTCGGGTGATGGTCGAGATAATGGATGGTCTACGACGAACGCGATGCACTCCACCTACGAATGAGGATTCAGTGATTCCTCTCTTGTGCCGAGCTGTTCGTGAGGGGAGTACACGGGGAATTACGACCGCCGCGGCAATTGTGAGCACAATGCCAGAGCAAGAACAATTGCTTGTCAGCATGAGTCAGGCACTTAGCGCAACGGATGAGGTCGCCCATGCATAGTGAACGGGCACGACGCCTGTCCGCACTCAAAAGACTCGCAAAGGAAGGGAAATGGGACCAGTTATATCAGCGACATGTGTTTTACGAGTTTCCCCACGAACTCGAGACTGGATTTCAGCTGGCATTTTTACGTAGCTTTGCCGACCCTGACATGGCAAAAATCCTTCAAAGATCAGGCAGTTTGGCGGCTGATCCGATGCTTCGCGCATACCGCACCCGCACCTTCATAGAAGAGATCATCCACGGGGCGATCACCGATGAGCGTGCCGCTGCGTTCGTGCGCAGGATGAACCGTATCCACGGTGCGTTCCCCATTACCCAAGAACAACTCACCTACATTCTCTGTGCGTTCATCGTGGTGCCGACCCGCCACGTCGAGCACACAGGGTGGCGTCCTGTCACCGCGGAAGAGCGAGAAGCGGCCACAAGGTTCTATGAGCGCCTCGGACGACACATGGACATCCAGCGCAGACCCCGCAGCTACCAGCAAGCAGCGCAAATCATCGATGACTACGAACGCGCCCACCTGGCGCCCAGCCCCGCAGGCATCGAACTGACGCGCGCGTTGGTAGCCGCCATAGCTGAGCGCCTTCCACGGCCCATTCGTCCTCTCGTGCCGGCGCTCTTTGCCCAAGACCTTCGTTCCCCCCTCGTTGCCCATGCACTAGGCCTTGAGAACGCTCCACACCGTCATATCGCGACAGTGCTAACCAAGGTGCGAGTCACGATAGACCGTGTCCGAACCCGCCACACCCGACCCTCTGACCTGCCAAATTTCGAGCCCGGCCAACCGATCCCCGGCTACTTTCCCGCCGGCTACACCGTCAAGGACTTTGCGTGATGAGCACCGAGATCGTCCGGTCGCGACACGCAGGCGGGACGATCTCCCCCACCTTCGCGGGAGATGCCGCAATCATGGTGCACATGCCTAACCAGCGTGCAGCCTCAAAACTTGTGGAACTGCGGATCACGGTCAACGCCGAACACAGACGTGTGATCACGAGTAGGGCAGCTGCAGCTGGTTTGAGCCTGCAGGCCTACCTCCTAGACGCCTTTCTTGGCGAGCCAGCCGCCGCGAGCCCTACCGCAGTACCGGAACGGCTGGAAACTAGTTCCGGCGATGCGTCGCGCATGAGGGCGCGATTGAGTTTTGATCAGCACCGGCAAATCAAGGCGCGGGCCGCTGAGGCTGGTCTGAGCATGCAGGACTACCTCGTACCACTTGCTTTGGGCGAGCACCTGCCGCCGCCCTACTGGCGCCACCAACCCGCACAGGACGGGCTTTCCCTCACGGGCTGACTCAGAGCGGGGCAGTGCCCTGACATGACGAAGGCCGCCGTACCACCGGCGGCCCATCGTTCAAAGCTATTTAAGTTCTGCGCCAGTGACTAGCTGGCTACGAATTCGTTTCTCGCCTGAGAGGTGGCTTCGTGCTGCCCACTTTAGATCATGTTGCCCTTTTTCGCCAAGACTTTGCCGATGCGCGTTCTGAGCGTGCGGTTCGGGTGGCGTCGCATCGTGTGTGCGCGCCGGTGGACGCGGCGTTTGTGGAGTTGTCCTGCCGTGCACGTCCCTCAGTGCTGCCGCGGTGGCATCAGGACGACCGTGGCGTGTGCAATGCGTCGCGTGGTCACCGTAGTTTTGCCCCGGAGGGCGCGTATTCGCAGGTGGCGGTGTGGGTCAGTCGTGAGCATTGGCTGAGCACGGTGGTGCCGGTCGCGTTGGCGTTTCACGCCGAAACACTGCACCGACGTGTCTCGGCAGAGTTGATGGTCCGCTATTTGACGGTCCGTAGTGGGTATGCGGTGGCGGGCACGGGCCGGCGGTGTGTGGTGCGTCCTGCCACGCTGGCCAGCGTCCTACAGACCACGACCCGCACGGTCCAGTTATGCCAGCAGATCGCCCGGCTGATCGGCCTGGAAGTCGTGATTGCGACCGGGCGGATGCTGACCGTGGACGAGTGCCTCGCGGCTCGTAGACGGGGTTCACGCCAGCGGGGGTTATCCACAGAGGTCGCGTTCACCACACCCCGTTCGATCCCGCCTAGGTTGTGGATAAACACCCCTACCAGTGGTACCCGCCTTTCCCCCCCATCCAACCTTCACACCACTCACCTCACGCACACAACGGCCGCGAGCGGCCAGGGAAAGGTCGCGGCTCCGCCGCGCCGGCCTCGACGAAGGCGGGTTGATCCGGTGGTGACTCGCCGGTTAGCGCTGGGAGTAGCTCAAAAGCTGCCGTGGTGCTCTGGTGCCAGTCCGCGACGGCTGGCGCC
>JALYUK010000464.1 GCA_030853805.1 Actinomycetota bacterium
TCCTGCATGAACACGGACTGGCAGTTCCGCACTGGCCGAGTGAATGGGGCGGCAGGGACTTGACCCCCACCCAACAGAACATCTACACCTGGGAACTGCAGCGCGCTGGCGTGCCCACCCCGCTGGCTTTCAACGTCAGCATGGTCGGCCCGATCATCGCCGAGTTCGGCACGCAGGAGCAGAAGGAGAAATTCCTTCCGGGGACGGCGAACCTCGACATCTGGTGGTCGCAGGGATTCTCTGAGCCGGAGGCCGGGTCTGACCTCGCCGGACTCAAGACCACCGCGATTCGCGATGGCGATGAGTACGTCATCAACGGCCAGAAGACCTGGACCACGCTGGGCCAGTATGGCGACTGGATGTTCTTGCTCGCCCGGACCAACCCCGGCGCGGAGCGCAAGCAACAGGGCATCTCCTTCCTGCTGGTGGACATGCAGACACCGGGCATCGAACGGCGTCCGATCAAGCTGTTGGACGGTAGCGAAGAGGTCAACGAGTTCTTCTTCGACGACGTGCGGGTGCCGGTCGGCAACCTGGTCGGTGAGGAGAACCAGGGCTGGACCTACGCGAAGTTCCTGCTCGGCAACGAACGCAGCGGCATCGCCCAGGTCGGCACCAGTCAGCGCACCTTTGCCGAGATCGTCGAAACGGCGAAGGAGACCGAACTCGAGGACGGCGTGCTGGCCGACGATCCGCAGTTCCGTTCCGAGCTGCACACCGCCAAGATGCGACTACTGGCCCTGGAAGCCACGCAGCTGCGGGTCACGGCCGAGTCCAAGGACGGCAAACCCGCACCCGCCTCATCGTTGCTGAAACTGGAAGGCACTCAACTGCTGCAGAGTCTGACGGCGCTGCGGATGGATATCGGCGGCACCGACTCCGTCATCGTCGGAGCCAGCGAGGGCACGGACGGCACCCCGGTCGGCATCAACAGCGAAGCCGCCGCCAGCGTCGCGGCGCTGCAGTACCTCAACATGCGGAAGCTGTCGATCTTCGGCGGCTCCAACGAGATTCAGCGCGGCGTCATCGCCAAGGCGGTGCTGGGCCTGTGATGGAACTTCAGCCGGACGCATCCTTCGACATGACAAGCGAGAGCACCCCATGGATCTGACACTGAACGAGGACCAGGAAGCCTTCGGCGCGAGCGTCACGGACGCCCTGGCCCGCAAATACACCCCTGACTTTCGTGCTGCCTCAGCGGCGAGTGACACCGGTTGGGACGCCGGTGTCTACAGCACGCTGGCCGAGATCGGGCTGGCAGCGTTGACCATCGACGAGGATCACGACGGTTTGGACGCCGGGGCGGGCGAGGTCTATGCCGCGCTCTACGCGCTCGGTCAGCACGCTGCCGTCGAACCGTTCCTGGACGGGGTGTACCTGCCGAGTTGGCTGATCGGCCAGGCCGCGCAAGGTAGTGACCTGCTGAGCGCGCTGGCTGCAGGCGAAGCAACAGCAGCGTTGGCGCACAGCGAACCCCGACGGGTTTGGGATGCAATACCGATGACCCAGGCCACCGATAGCGGCAACGGTGTCACCTTGTCGGGCACCAAGACCGCTGTGGCACACGGGGATCAGGCATCGCACTACCTGGTGACAGCAACCGGGGATGCTGGATTCGGGGTCTACCTGGTAGCCGCTGACGCCGACGGCATCTCCCGCGCGGACGGGCGGGCCGCGGACTGGACCCGCAGCAGCGTCGTGACGTTCGAAAATTCTGCGGCGATTCTGCTCGGCTCCTCCGGTGACGCTGCTCGAGCCGCGTTCGATGTCGCTGTCGCTCGAGCCCGCGTCGCTGTTCTCGCCGAGGCTGTGGGTCTGATGGATCGTGCGTCGACGATCACCATCGAGTACCTGAAGAGTCGCAAGCAGTTCGGGGTGACGCTCTCGACCTTCCAGGCACTCGTGCACCGCGCTGCCGACCTCTACACCGAGGTCGAGTTGGCCCGGTCCGTCGCGCTGTGGGCGACCGCAAGCCTCGAACGCGATGCTGAAGCCGGAACCGACGACATCGACCTCATCGGTACCGCCGACGATGCCTACGTGTACATCGCGCAGGCGGCCCGCGTCGTGGCCGAAGAGGTCGTGCAGTTGCACGGCGGTATCGGAATGACCTACGAGACGCCGATCAGTCACTTCGCGACCCGGCTGACGACGATCAGTCAGGTGTACGGCGGTATCAGCGCCGCTCGCCGCCGCGTGCTCGCATCCGACTCACCGCTCGTGACCCCCAGCGTGGTCCACCACTGACACCTGGGCCGCCATTGACGCACGCCGCTCGCGCGCTGGTCCACTGACCAGCGCGCGAGCGAACGCAGCGGCGATCTCATCGTCGCTCGTACCCCACAAACGGGCCCGCTGGACGGCTTCGACGAACAGCTGCTCCACCCGGTGCGTGCGAGCCGGGCTCTCGGTGACCTGCGCGGCGCTGCTCACCCTGGTGCCGGCACCACGGCGGGTACGGATCAGACCAGCCTTCTCCAACTCGCGGTAGGTCCGGGCCACGGTGCCGGTCGCTATCCCCAGGTCGGCTGCCAGCTGGCGAACCGGCGGCAACCTGCTTCCCTCGGTCAACACGGCCGACTCCATGAGATCCACGAATTGCCGTCGCAGTTGCTCGTACGGCGGGGTGGGGTCCGTGGCGTCGAGCCGCAACTCGATACTCATGCCGCGCCCTTCACCCAGGACTCCGCAGTCTCCGTAGCCGCGGACTTTCTGCCGATCGGCCGGGCCCCCAGAAGGACCACCAATGCCCAGATCGAGGTGACCAAAGAGAGCAGCAGGGCAGCAATTGTGGCCCACGCGATCACGGTGAATGCGCCTCCGAGTCTCGTCCCGATCAACGGGATTCCGACTTCGGAGGCAATGCCTACCAGCGATCCGCAGACCGCAATACAGGCTCCTGCCACCACGGAACGTGCTGCTCCCCGACGGATTGCATCATCAACGATGGCGATCTGCGCGTCCGCGCCGTTGCGGGGGCGGCGAGCGGTCTGCCACAGCGCGAGCCCGGCAAAGGCCAGGACCAGGACGACCGCGATCCCGAGGGGCACCGAATAGTACGAACCGGGCCATGGACCAAAGCTTGCCTTGCACCCGTCGGAGCACGCGTATTTGAAGGATCGGCCCGCACGTCCTTGATCATCGGCTGATGCGACAGCGGTCGTCCAGGTGAGCAGTCCTGCCAACACGACGACAGCTCCCCCCGTTGCCCACGAGAGAGCCTGCGGGATCAGATCGCGCACCCGCCGAATCTCCAGGGCTGCCACCCCGGGGGTACGAGCCGAACTGCGCGTCACGACGTTCGCCACTACCACCGCAAGAATCTGGGTCGCACCGAAGATGACGGGCACCATCATGATTCCCCGACCCAGACCTCCGAGGCTCGACATTGCAGCCACCAACGCGATTCCGACCGGCACCGCGAGCCGCTGCAGTGTGCGGGTGGTCCAACCCAGTCGGCGCAGGTGCGGTCGAGCGACCACTCCCCTGTTGAATGCCGTCGGGCCTCGCACCACGAAGGCGAGAACCATTGCGATGATCGAGATGGCGATGATCAGCACCACCATCGCTACCAATAGATGGGGAGACATCAGAACCACCTTGTATCAATCGACTATGACAAGATTCACCGTCGCAGCCCTTGCGTCTTGTGTCAAGGAATTGTTACAAGCTCGAGCTTCAGCTGTCCACGGGAGGCAACTGGGCGCCGAGCAGATCGATGAACTCGTCAGCCATTTCCAGTTGCCGCACCAGCGTGGCCCGACGCGATTCAGCGGCCAGTCGGACCTCGCGCAGACGTCCGATAGCGGCCTCGCGCCCATCCGCACCCTTTCGGAGGCACTCGATATCGCTCATCGCAATCTTCATCTCATCGAGGGTGAAACCCAGCGGTTTCATCCGACGGATGACCAGAATCTTTTCGACATCAACCTCGGTGTACAGCCTGAATCCGCCGTCACTACGGCCGGATGGGCGCAGTAACCCGACTTCATCCCAATGGCGCAGGCTGCGAAGTGACAACTCGGTTCGCGAGGCCACTTCACCGATGTGCATGGCCGGCGAACCGTCGTGCTGGTCAGTGATTCGGCTCACTATCGGCCCCTTCCATCAGCATCATGGCAACTCTACCCTCACGTAAGGGTAGAGTTGGCTGCAGGCTTGTCGGCCATCAGTGCGCTGTGCGTGCCCGTGTACCGACATCACCTGACCACCTCGGTTGCGCCCCTCATTCATTACGGGACCAGCCGACGCGCCCTTGAACGGAGCCCCCATCGTGAGCACCGCCCCACCGATGCCCGACACATTGCCTGATTCCCGCCTGGAGCCCACGGTGCTCAATGCGCTGCGCTCCCCCAAGCTACTGCGGGTGGAGATTCTGGCCGGGCTCGTTGTCGCGCTCGCGTTGATTCCCGAAGCGATCTCCTTCTCGATCATCGCCGGTGTCGATCCACGCATCGGCCTCTTTGCTTCTTTCACCATGGCAGTGTCGATCTCCTTCCTCGGGGGTCGTCCCGCGATGATCTCAGCTGCGACCGGCTCCGTCGCACTGGTGATCGCCCCTGTCATGCGCAGCCACGGGTACGACTACCTGATCGCAACCGTTCTGCTCGGCGGCCTTCTCCAGATTCTTTTCGGGGTCTGCGGAGTTGCGAAGCTGATGCGGTTCGTCCCGCGATCGGTAATGGTGGGCTTCGTCAATGCACTTGCGATCCTGATCTTTCTGGCGCAGGTGCCCCGTCTGATCAACGTCCCGTTCGCTGTTTATCCGATGGTCGCCGTGGGGCTGGCCATCATCTTCGGCTTACCGCGTATCACCAGGGTTGTCCCAGCGCCGCTGGTCGCGATCGTTGCGCTGACGGGGTTCACCGTCCTCACTGCGCTGACGGTCCCGAACGTCGGCGATGAAGGCAAGCTGCCCAAGTCCCTGCCGAGCTTCTTCATACCCAACGTGCCGTTCACGCTCGATACGCTGCGCATCGTGGGCCCGTACGCACTCGCGATGGCCCTCGTCGGCCTGCTCGAATCTCTGCTGACTGCGAAATTGGTCGACGACGTCACGGATACCCCCTCGAAGAAGACCCGTGAGGCATGGGGCCAGGGCGCCGCCAACGTCATCACCGGCTTCTTCGGCGGGATGGGTGGCTGCGCGATGATCGGTCAGACGATGATCAATGTGAAGGCGTCCGGCGCTCGGACCCGCATCTCCACGTTCCTCGCCGGCGTATTCCTGCTGATTCTGGTCGTCGGTTTCGGTGACGTCGTGGCCATCATTCCGATGGCCGCGCTGGTCGCGGTGATGATCATGGTGTCCATCGGTACTTTCGACTGGCACTCCATTCGGCCCGCAACCTTGCGGCGGATGCCGAAATCCGAGACATCAGTGATGGTGGTGACCGTTGTCGTCGTCGTCGCGACGAACAACCTCGCCATTGGCGTCATCGTGGGAGTGCTGCTGGCGATGACGCTCTTCGCCCGCCGGGTCGCGCACCTGACCCAGACCCACCGGGAACTCATCGAACACGCCGACGGAACGGTGTCCGTGCACTACCGCGTGACCGGCGAATTGTTCTTCGCCTCCAGCAACGAGCTGTATACCCAGTTCGAGTACGCCGCCGATCCGGACGAGGTGACCATCGACCTGCGCGAATCCCACATCTGGGACGCGTCTACCGTCGCAGCGCTGGACGCGATCACGACCAAGTACGAGCGCAAGGGCAAGCGGGTGAGCATCGTCGGGCTGAATGCGAGCAGCGCCGACCGACACGATCGACTGACCGGCACGCTCGCCGGCGAATAACGCCGCCATGCAGGTTCGCACCGCATCAGCGGCCGGACGCTGAGAAACCCCGGGCCAGGAGGCCCGGGGTTTCTCAGCGATGAAGCATGTCATCTCGGGTGGAGCTGAGGGGATTCGAACCCCTGACCCCTTCCATGCCATGGAAGTGCGCTACCAACTGCGCCACAGCCCCGAAGCCCACATCAGCAGGCGACCGGCACACTCTATCCGGCGGCCAACCTGGCGCCAAATCGTCTCCCCGTCACAGCGATCCGGCGGCGGGAAGGGCATCTCGATCCATTGCTGCACGCTTCTTACGGGCATAGATCTGACGGCGGGCACGCGCGACCACGGTGCCATCCGCAAGCCTGAGATCGACCTCGAACCAGTGCAGGACCTTTTGGCCGGCGTCGCACTTGGTACGAATCTGATCGGCCACCTCGAGCGGCATCTCGAACACCCCGTAGACGGTGCCAGCGCCCCGTGAGACGTACTCCAGGTGTACAGCCTGATCCCAGACCGTGTAGTCCTGACCGAGTTGACGCATCAGCAGCAGCGCGAAGAAGACATCAGTCATTGCTCCGATAGAGCCACCGAACGCCGTGCCGTGCTGGTTGCGGTTCAGCCGGTTCAACACCAGCTTCACCCGCGCCCGAGTCCAATCGTGCTCGATCTCCTGCACCCGGATCCCGGCGCCCAGCATCGGCGGCCAGAAGTTGAGCATCCTGGTCAACTTCGCGGGGGTGAAGTGCCTCCGCGACTTCACCGAGCTGTGATCATGCGTGCGCGTTCCACTGCTCGATGCGCCAGCCGGTCCGGTGCTGCACCAGAAGGGCCCAATGGCAGTTGCGCAGCCCGCTCAAGGTCTGCCAGGCGATACCCTGCGGCATTCCGCACAGGTCGGCGCAGAGGGCGCGGCCGGTCACCCCATGGGTCGCCAGGGCCACCGTGACGCCTTCGTCCAGCTGCGCGAGGACATCCTGCTCGAACGCTGCCAACCGGGCGGACACGTCGCTGACGGATTCCCCCGTGCGGCCACGTTTGAGGTCCTGGCCGTCGTTGATGGCGGACTGCTCGTCGGGAAACTGCTCGGTGACCTGCACGGTCGTCATCCCTGACCAGTCCCCCACGTGGATCTCCCGCAACCGTTCGTCGAAGATAGGCTCGAGTCCGCACGCGGCCCCGAGCGCGCGCGCGGTGTCGGCCGCCCGCATCAGGTCGGAGGCGTAGATCGTGTCGATCCCGAGCGACGCCAGCGCTGCCGCAGCTTCGCGTGCCTGCTCACGTCCCAGATCGGACAGCGGCGCGTCGAGCTGGCCCTGCCAGATGCCTGCCGCGTTGTATGTCGTCTGCCCGTGCCGCAGCACAATAAGGCGACGCGGCGGCCCGGCGGGGTGGTCCATCAGATCAGCTCACTCATCAGGCGAGTTCGACAACCGGACAGTCGCGCCAGAGACGGTCGAGGGCGTAGAACTCACGCTCTTCCTCGTGTTGGACGTGGACAACGATGTCACCGAAGTCGAGGAGCACCCACCGGTCCTCGCGCTGCCCTTCGCGGCGAAGCGGTTTGACGCCCAGCGTGTGCAGACGTTCGATCACCCCGTCGACAATGGCGCCGACCTGTCGCTCGTTGCTCGCCGCGGCGATGAGGAAAATGTCGGTCAACGCGAGCTGCTCGCTCACGTCGATCGCCACCACGGATGAGGCAAGTTTCTCTTCGGCGGCCGAGGCGGCCTGCTTGGCCAACTCGACGGCCTGCTGCGTGGCAGCCACTCAGTACTCCCTGATCTCTCCGGCGCCAGGCCGGTAAAGGTTGTATTTCCCGATGTACTGCACGACGCCGTCCGGTACCAGGTACCAGACGGGTTGGTTCGATTGGACCCGGCGGCGGCAGTCGGTCGAACTGATAGCCATAGCCGGGATCTCCTTCAAGATCACCCGTTCCTGGGGAAGCCCGGCATCGGACAGCAGGTGACCCGGGCGGGTGACTCCGATGAACTGGGCCAGATCCCACAGCTGATCCACCCCACGCCACGACAGGATCTGCTGCAACGCGTCGGCTCCGGTGATGAAGAACAACTCCGCGTCCGGACGTTGCTGCAACAGATCACGCAGCGTGTCGAGCGTGTACGTCGGTCCGCCGCGCTCGATGTCGACACGGCTCACACTGAAACGCGGGTTGGAGGCCGTGGCGATCACCGTCATGAGATAGCGATGCTCAGCAGGTGTTACCCGCTGACTGGCCTTCTGCCACGGTTGACCGGTGGGCACGAAGACGACCTCGTCCAACCCCAGCAACGTCTGCACTTCGCTGGCTGCAACAAGATGGCCGTGGTGGATCGGGTCGAAGGTCCCACCCATCACGCCGAGGCGGATGGTCAGTGCCCGCTCTTACGGCCCGACTGAGGACGCGGCTTGGCGGCGGTGTTACGGAAGGACCACAGCAGCGCCAGCAACGCCAGGAAAACACCGAACGCGATAACACCGTAGAAGACGTGCGGCATAGGCAGTGAGTTCTCGCGAAGCGGGGGCACCGAATTGTCCGCCACAAAAGAGACGAGCGAGGATTTCATACACCGAATGTTAGCCGGTGTCAGGACCGTCGACAGACCCCCCGTGTCAGTGGCGAATTTGGCCGTCGCCCTGAACGACCCATTTGGTGCTCGTCAGCTCCTGCAGAGCCATCGGACCGCGTGCATGTAACTTTTGGGTGGAGATACCGATCTCGGCTCCGAACCCGAACTCTGCGCCGTCGGTGAATCTGCTGGATGCGTTCACCATGACAACTGCAGCATCCACCCGGGCAACGAATTGACCTGCGCTGGAGCGGTCCTCAGTGACGATCACCTCGGTGTGCCCGGTGCCGTAACGATCGATGTGCTCGATGGCGGCAGCGAGCGAATCCACCACTCCGACGCTCATCTCCAGCCCGTGGAACTCCGCGGCCCAGGCCTGCTCCGTCACCGGCCGATGCGGCAGACCGAGCTGCACTGCATACGTCGTGGCGCGCTCGTCGAGATCGAGCACCACCCCCGCGTCGTGCAGCTCGCTCAGCAACGCCGGCAGTACCGCGTCGGCAAGGTCGCGGTGGACCAGCAGGGACTCGGCGGCGTTGCAGACACTGGGACGCTGTGTCTTGGCATTCACGGCGATGGCGCGGGCCATGACCGGGTCGGCTGCTGCGTCCAGGTAGATATGGCAGTTCCCGATCCCCGTTTCGATCACCGGCACGGTCGCGCCGAGCACCACCGTCTGGATCAGGTCCGCTCCGCCGCGTGGGATCACCAGATCCACCAGCCCGCGTGCGGTGATCAGGGCGCGAACCTCGTCACGCTCACCGCACAGGAGTTGGACCGCGTCAGCAGGAAGGTGGCATCGCTGCAGTGCTGCGCGCAGGGTGTCGACCAGGGCTGCGTTGCTGGCGGCCGCCGCCGAACCTCCGCGCAGGATCATCGCATTGCCGCTCTTCAGCCCCAATCCAGCTGCATCGACCGTTACATTGGGCCTGGCCTCGTAGATCATCCCGATCACACCCATCGGGACGCGCACCTGACTGACCTGTAGGCCGTTGGCCAACGTCGACCCGCGCACCACTTCGCCCACCGGGTCCGCGAGACCGGCAAGATCTCGCAGCGCCTGTGCGATGTCCGCGACCCGCTCCGGTGTCAGCCGCAACCTGTCCTGCAGGCTGAGCGGCATGCCGCTGTCCGCAGCACGCTGCAGATCAGACCCGTTGGCTACGACGATCGCGTCCGTCGCCTCGGCCACGGCATCAGCCAGGGCGACCAGAGCCGCGTCCTTCTCTGCCCGGGTCAGCAACGCCAGCTGTCGGGCAGCCACCCGCGATCGCCGTGCGACGGCTCGCACTCGGTCGTCGACGGGTAGCAGCTCGGGGGTTGTCATGCCGGAAATACTAGGGCCGGGTGACCTGATTGCTCGGTGCTCCGCTGGCCGCTCACGCGGCGGACTTGGCCCGTTGGCCGCGCACGATCGATCCGATTATGACGAGAGCGATGGCTGCGTAGGAGAGGTAGTTGCTGTATTTCGCGAGGACACCGACGAAGTCCTTTGCGGGAGTTCCGATCTCGTAACCCAGCAACATCCACAACCCCCGGTAGACGATCGCCGCTGCGAAGTCGATCAGCAGGAACCGGCGTAACCGCATCCCCACATCTCCGACAAAGGCGTTCACGACCGCGCTGGGGAAG
>JALYUK010000379.1 GCA_030853805.1 Actinomycetota bacterium
GAATCGCTGCATCCGCGGATCGGTCGCATTCTTCAGCCGCAGTTGGTGCCCCCAGGAGGACATCACCACCGGTGCGGGAAGTGTGTTGCCGCGCCACGGGGACAGGATGATGAAACGGTTCGCCTGACCGGCCACCTTGACGCCACCCGTGCCCTTCGGTTCGGGGATCAGGCTCTGACGGCCCACGAAATCCACCAACTTCTGTACCTGCGCCTTGGGTAACGTCGGGTCGTAGGTGATCCAGACCGCGCCGTGCTCGACCACGTGCACTGCCCGTTCGCTGGGCACCGGCTCGGTGTAGACGCCCGCGTTCATCCACACAATGTTGTGCGGCCCACCCGCCGGTGGGGTCATTGTGTAGGTGACCGGTCCAGACACGTGCGACACATGGATCGCCGTGCCGTTCTGGGTCGCGAGCGTCATGTAGCTGCTCTGGTCGTAGGCCACCACGCCGGGTATGCCGGATGTGTCGCGCACCAGCTTGACCGGTAGCTGCACCGTGCGGATACCCGCCGGCGTCGAGGGGATCACCTGCTCGGAGTCGACCGAACCAGCGCGGGTGAACCACCAGCCGAGGCCGCCCGCGACCACCAGCACCGCGACGAGCGCCGCGATGATCACTGCCCGTCGGCTGTGCCCGGCGCCCCCACCGGTAATGGTGCTCATCGCAGCACTGTAGGCGGGGTTCCCGTTGCGCTCATCACGTCGTACGTCGTTTGGCTGAATACGGGGAGAACACACGCTTGCGAGCTACAGTCGAATCGTGTCGAACTGGAGGACGCGGGTCCGTGTACAACCGCAGCTCTGGGCGCCGGGCAACCCCGCCGGCGCCTCCAGAGGCGATGCTGCACGCCGGGTCGAACGCGTAACGCCGACATCCGATTCCGACGACGGGGCAGAGTCCACGGTCGTCCAGAAAGCCATTTACCTGGACGGCGTACGCCAGACAAATCCACACAGCATCAGCGCGATCATCCACCGGCTCGCCGAGCCGGACAAGGCCGTCGCCTGGGTGGGCCTGGCGAAAGCGTCACCGGCCCAGATCCGACAGGTCGGCGACATCTTCGCGCTGCACCGGTTGGCTGTCGATGACGCAATCAACGCCCATCAGCGGCCCAAGCTCGAACGCTACGACGACACCCTCTTCGTGGTCCTGCGACCCGCGACCTATCACGACGACACAGAGACCGTGCACCTCGGCGAGATCCATCTCTTCGTAGGTCCGGACTTCGTGGTCACGGTGCGCCCCACCGACGAGCCCGAGCTCGGACCCGTCCGACGGCGGATCGACGACGATCCGCACCTGATGGCGCTGGGACCCGACGCGGTGCTCTATGCGGTCCTCGACTTCGTCGTCGACGGATACAAGCCGGTGCTGGAGGGCCTCGAGATCGACATCGATCAGATCGAGGAGCAGGTCTTCGAATCGGATCCGGCGGTGTCGCGGCGCATCTACGAGTTGTCCCGCGAGGTACTCGCGCTGCAACGGGCAACCAAGCCGCTGCTGGATATTTTGCAGGCACTCCGCCGCGGTTACGACAAGTACGACACCGACGAAGAACTACAGCGCAATTTACGCGATGTCGAAGATCACGCAGTCATCGTGGTTGAACGCGTCGATGGATTCCGACAGACCCTGATGTCGATCCTCTCGCTCAACTCCACCCTCGTCGCGCAGACCCAGAACGAGGACATGAAGCGCCTCGCCGAAGTCGCAAACAATCAGGCCGACCAGGTCAAGGCAGCCACCTCATGGGCTGCCATCCTGTTCACTCCGACCGTTATCGCCGGGATCTATGGGATGAACTTCCACGCGATGCCCGAGCTCAATTTCCGATACGGGTACCCGATGGCGATCGGTCTGATGCTGCTGACCGTCATCACCATGTACACCGTCTTCAAGAAGAAGAACTGGCTGTAGCTCCTTGTCCGTCTTCTAAACCATCGGCCCTGTCCTGAGCTCACTTCCTTCGCATCGGCAGATCCGTCAGTGTTGGGTTTTGTCAGGTAAACGTTGCGTTGCGTCGCCTTTGCAACGCGAGCTGACAGGAAAGCCACAAAGGGCATCGATGGTGTGACTGGGGTCACATTCGATATCCTCCGGTCCGATGGAGAGCTCGCGTCGGCCCCGATACGTTCGGGCCAATCCACCCATTCCATGCGGTGAACAACGCCCACAAGGACGGTCACATGAGCCTGCACACCTCCATCCCAATCGGCACCACCCACCCGAAGTTGGCAGCATGGGTGGCCGAAGTCGCGGAGCTGACAACTCCGGATGAGGTGCGTTGGGTGACCGGCTCCGACGAAGAATGGACCGAGCTGACCGGCAAACTCGTCGCCGCCGGTACCTTCACGCGACTGAACGAGGAGATCAAGCCCAACTCCTTCCACGCCGCCAGCTCACCGGAGGACGTCGCCCGGGTCGAGGAACGCACCTTTATCTGCAGCCAGGATGAGAAGGACGCCGGCCCGACCAACAACTGGATGGACCCACAGGAGATGAAGGACCTCATGCGCGGGCTGTACGCCGGGTGTATGAAGGGCCGCACGATGTACGTCATCCCCTTCGTCATGGGTCACCTCAATGCCGAAAGCCCCATGTTCGGTGTCGAGATCACCGACAGCGAATACGTCGTGGTGTCCATGCGGGTCATGGCGCGCTGCGGCGCCAAGATCCTGGACCGCATCGAAGAACTCGGCGACGCCGCACGCTATGTACCCGCGCTGCACTCGGTCGGCGCGCCGCTGGCCGACGGCGAACAGGACGTGAAATGGCCGTGCAATGAAGAAAAGTACATCGTGCAGTTCCCCGAGGAGCGACTGATCTGGTCGTTCGGCTCCGGGTACGGCGGCAATGCGCTGCTGGGGAAGAAGTGCTACTCGCTGCGGATCGCCTCGGCGATGGCGCGCGACGAGGGCTGGCTCGCCGAGCACATGCTCATTCTCAAGCTCATCTCCCCCGAGCAGCAGACCTACTACGTCGCAGCGGCGTTCCCCAGCGCCTGCGGCAAGACCAACCTGGCGATGCTCAAGCCGACCATCCCGAACTGGACCGTCGAGACGCTCGGCGACGACATCGCGTGGATGCGCTTCGGCAAGGACGGGCGGCTGTACGCCGTCAACCCCGAATTCGGCTTCTTCGGCGTCGCGCCCGGCACCAACGAGCACACCAACCCGCACGCGATGACGACCATCAACAAGGGTAATTCGGTCTTCACCAACGTTGCGCTCACCGACGATGGTGACGTCTGGTGGGAGGGCCTGGAGAACGAGCCGGCACACGCCACCTCCTGGAAGGGCAAGGACTGGACGCCGGACTGCGGCGAACTGTCCAGCCACCCGAACAGCCGCTACTGCACGCCGATCACCCAGTGCGACATCCTCGCTGCGGAGTACGACGACCCGCAGGGTGTGCCGATCTCGGCGATCCTCTTCGGTGGTCGCCGTAAGACGACAGTGCCGTTGGTAACGGAATCACGCGACTGGCTGCACGGCACCTTCATGGGGGCGACCCTCTCGTCCGAGACAACGGCCGCTGCCAAAGGTGAGGTCGGCATCGTGCGCCGCGACCCGATGGCCATGCTGCCCTTCATCGGCTACAACACCGGTGACTACTTCCAGCACTGGGTCGACCTCGGCAAGGACGCCGACGCGAGCAAGCTGCCCAAGATCTTCTACGTCAACTGGTTCCGCCGCGCGCAGGACGGCTCCTTTTTATGGCCGGGCTTCGGTGAGAACTCCCGCGTGCTGAAGTGGGTCATCGAGCGGATGGAGGGCAAGGCCGCCGCCATCGAGACCCCGATCGGTCACGTACCGACGCCGGAGTCGCTGGATGTGGACGGTCTGGACATGACCCTCGCTGAGCTGGAGGCTTCTCTGGCGGTGGATACCGAGGAGTGGAAGGCCGAGATCCCGCAGATCGAGGAATGGTTTGCCAAGTTCGGCGACACGCTGCCGACCCAGCTGCAGATCGAGCTGGACGGCCTGAAAGCCCGCCTCGGCGTCTGACCCCTCCCACCCTCCTACCGCCGAGTGGCATAGACAAGTTGCGAGTGGCGCACTCCTGAGT
>JALYUK010000402.1 GCA_030853805.1 Actinomycetota bacterium
CTGGACCGGTTGCCGAGCGCCGACTCCCGCGACACGCAGTGGGTGGTCCCAGACCTGGTCGCCGATCTGAGCTACCACGGACTGTCCGAGGGCGGCCGGCTGCGGCAGCCTGTGTGGCGGGGTATCCGCGCCGATCTACGCCCGGTCGACCTGGTCGACACCAACACGACAGATATCAACACGACCGATACCGACACCTCACAGGTAGGCGACGATGGCTGAAACTCAACAGGTGCTGGTGGCCGGACGTCAGTTGAGCATCAGCAACCTGGACAAGGTGTTGTATCCGGCGACCGAGACCACCAAGGGCGAGGTTCTGCACTACTACGCGAGCGTCGCCGACGTCCTGCTGCCCGGCCTGCGTGGTCGTCCGGTGACCCGCGTCCGGTGGCCACACGGGATCGGGGGCACGTCGTTCTTCGAGAAGAACCTGCCCGCGGGCGCGCCTTCCTGGTTACCCAGGATCACGATGAGATCCACCGGCTCGCGCGGCGGTACGGACGAGGTGACCTATCCGCTCGTCGACGATCTCGCGGCCCTGACATATCTCGCGAATCTCGCTGCCTTGGAACTACACGTGCCGCAGTGGCGGCAGATCGACGGTGAGGCCGCGAACCCCGATCGGCTGGTGATCGACCTGGACCCCGGCTCACCCGCAGGCCTGAGGGAGTGCGCCGAAGTTGCGCTGTCGGTGCGGGCGAGATTGGCTCGTCTAGGGATCACCCGCACGGTGCCGGTGACCTCGGGCAGTAAAGGAATGCAGATATATGCGGCCCTGGACGGCACCGCCACCAGTGACGAACTACGTGGGATAGCACGGGAAATGGCGCAGGCGATGACCCGAGAGCACCCTGACCTGGTTGTCTGGCGAATGACCACGTCGATCCGCGCAGGAAAGGTGCTCTTCGACTGGTCGCAGAATACTGCTGCGAAAACTACTATCGCGCCGTACTCGTTGCGTGGTCGAGAGCGTCCAATGGTTGCAGCACCTCGTTACTGGTCAGAGATCTCCCGTCCCGCATCACTTGAACAACTGGACTTCGAGCAGGTTCTGCAACGGCTCGAAACAGATGGAGATCTTTTTACATCAGAACTACTTACCAAACCGTAGATATTCCACTCACTGGCCAACGCTGCAATTAATAGCAGAACGACCCGACCCGAAGAATCGGGTCGGGTCGGTAGCTCCGCATCAATCGCGTGGACTCAGCTCAAGCGCGTGGGCTGATCAGGAGTTCGCGCGTGCGTACGCTTCCTGCAACTCACCGGAGACACGGCCCCGGTCGCTGACCGTGAAGCCGTTCGCACGGCCCCATTCACGCATCTTGTTCAGGTCTTCACGACCGGCTGTCGACGCCGGACGCGCAGGCGCACCGGCGCGTCGCGTTCCGCGCACCTTGCGGGCATGCCCGGTCCACGTCGCCAGGTCGTCACGCAACTTAGTGGCGTTGGCCGTGGAGAGGTCGATTTCGTAATTCACACCATCAAGTGCGAATGTCACTGTCTCTGCTGCTTCGGAATGGTCTAGGTCATCTTCGAGCAGGATCTGCACACGCTGCGCCATTTGGATCTCCTAACGATCACCATGGAGGTCTCATCGACCGCAATTTTCAAAACGACCGATTGTCTTTCAGTCGTTACACAACCATGGTAAACAGCTATTCAGCGAATTTCAAACTTCGCCTGACTTGCACTTCAAATGCACAGTGTGCAGTCAGTTTTTTTCGACACTCTTCGTGTCTTCGGGCGCCACCTGATTCGAGGCCGCGTGCTCTTGATCCCATTTGGCCTGCGCGATACGTTCGCGGCGGTCGCCCTCCATCATGTACTTCAGCACCAGGTACAGCATGAAGAGCAACCCGATCGAGGGTATGAGGGTTTCAACGGCGGGCCACATACTCCAAGGATAGAGCGCCCTCCATTTCGTGCTGCAGCAGCCATATCTTCCGCTCGACGCCACCCCCGAACCCGGTCATCGCGCCGTTCGCGCCGATGACCCGGTGACAGGGCACGACGATCGACAGCGGGTTGCGCCCATTGGCCATACCTACCGCGCGGCTGCTCTTCGGCGCACCCAGCTCACGTGCCACCTGCCCGTAGCTGCGGGTCTGACCGTAGGGAATAGCCCGTAGCCGAGCCCAGACGCCGTGCTGGAATTCCGTACCGGCAGGCTCCAGCATGAGATCGAACTCACGCCGACCATCGTGGAAGTATTCGTTCAGCTGCTCAGCGGCTCGGCGCAGCACACCCCGCGCACTCTCCTGGCGCGTCCCGAACAGTGCCACATCCGGCTGGTGGCGGTGCTCCTGCATGTAGACGCCGGTCACCGCGCGCCCGTTCGCCACGAGGGTCACGTCACCGATCGGTGTGCCGGTGAGCACGAAATGAGTGGTCGTATTCATGAGATGTCCTTGTCCGGCAGTCGATTCACTTCATGGTCCCCGGTCGCCCACAGATGTTGCACGGCGTACGCACGCCACGGTCGCCATCGACCCGATGCCTGCTCGATGGCACGCGGTCGGTCTTCTATCCCCATCGACCGGCAGGCGACCCGTACCCCGAGATCAGTGCCGGGGAAGGCATCGGGATCACCGAGCGCGCGCATGGCGTAGCACTGCACAGTCCACGGACCGATACCCCGCACCTCGCCCAACGCCTCCAGGGCACCGCTTCGATCGGCACCAACGGTCGTGTCGAGGTCGCCTGCATGCAGGGCCGCGCACAATCTACGGATCGTCTCCCGGCGTGCCGTCGGCATTGCGTACGCCGTGTCGGGTGCCGCCAGGAGCGCTTCGGGGCGCGGGAAGAGCCTGGTCAACCCGCCGACCGGATCGACCAGATGGGCTCCGTACGCCGCTGCGAGCCGCCCTGCGTGGGTGCGCGCGGCCTTGGTGGACACCTGTTGACCAATGACGATGCGGATGGCCATCTCCTGCGGATCAACGGTGCGCGGCACCCGTCTGCCTGGGACCCGACGCACCATGGGAGCCAACAACGCATCCTCGATGAGCGCCGCGTCGATTGCCTCGGGGTCCGCATCGAGATCAAGCAACCATCGGCAACGCGACACAGCGACGCTCAGGTCACTGAGATCACTGAGCAGCAGGTCGGCCCGCACGTGGTCCGCCTCGGGGCGCAGGCCGACGATCGCCGGCCCGGCGGGTAGATCGAGGGTTCGGCGATAGACCCCGTCGCGCCATTCCTCCACCCCGGACACACCCGTGGTCGCGAGATGGCCGAAGAGGTTGTCCGGATGGAACGGCTTGCGGAAAGGCAACCGCAGCGTCAACCGGTGCCACGGGTCAGAGCCCGACGCAGCGACCTGCGGCCGACTCCCGGCACGAACCCGCAACGCCGTGGGAGTCATGGCGAACACTTCCCGGACAGCGTCGTTGAATGACCGGATGC
>JALYUK010000418.1 GCA_030853805.1 Actinomycetota bacterium
GGGGTAGCCCGCCCGATGTACCTGCTCGGCGCGGTGATTGCTGACCCGGCCATCTGTGATGAGGTTCGCGCGCAGTTGCGTCGTGTTCCTCGCACAGGTCAGAAGTTGCATTGGCGCGACGCGGACGAGCAGCACCACCGGCTCATTCACCGGGTGGTCGCACCGTTGCCGGTGCAGCACGTGGTCGTGGTCGTGGTCGCGGCGCCGGCCGACCCGCGCCGGCCTGAGCGGGCCCGGGCCAAATGTTTGGAGCGGATGCTGCACGAGTTGGACCGGTGGGGTGTGGGCCAGTTGATCATGGAGGCCCGCACGGCCTCCCTCAACCGGCGTGACGTGATGCTGGTGGATCGTTTGCGCGGTGGTCGTCGTGTCCCGGCGGGGATACGGGTGGAGTTCGGGTTGCCCTCGACCGAGCCGATGTTGTGGTTGCCGGACCAGATCTTGGGCATGATCGGCGACGGCGAGGCGGGTAACACCCGCTGGTTGACCGCGGCGCTGACCGAGCGGGTCACCCGCTGTAGGTACCGCAAAGGACGGGTCCCGTCATACGGCGGGGTCCCCGGTTTTGCTTCCAACGCCAAAGGGCGTTGATTTTCCTTCAATGATGGCCGCGGACCCAGCCTGCTGACTGCTTCGCCAGAACGATGTATCGCTGCCTGGTGGGGATTCATGTTTGATGCCTTCGTGGCAGCAGTGAGCCGCTTGGTGAGACGTCCCTGCCGGGATTCCCAGCGGACGGGTGCCACGGGGACGTTCATCGCCATGCTGGAGCAGGACCGGGTCCTGACCTGCAAGAACCCAGGGTTCCCCTCACGGTGTGGACGCTGCGGGGCTGGTACCGCTGACCGGACAGCCGCGTGGGCCGGAACCCCAGCTTTGGTAGGGTAGTAGATCATCCTGTTAGAGCGGCACAGAGACCTGGCTCGACGATGCTGCAGCACCCGCCGGTCCGGTAGGGGTGCTCATGCCGGGAACGATGGAGGACAGCATGCCTAATGCTCTTGCAATAGGCGGCTGGGTTATGACTGGTGAGGGCGCGCTGCTGACCATGCGCCGCCACATCGACATGCTGCGCGTCACGAGCGCCAGCTGTCGCATCTCTCGCTGAACTTCCTGTCCCAACCTCCCGCGCACGGCGCGGACCTCGTTCCCTAGGACCCCTCATGCCTGTCTCCAGCCCGGCCATTTCCACCACCGCCGCAGCAGCTTCCGCGCCGCCGCGCCCATCTCCTTACTACCGCCGGACCGTAATGACGCTGGCCCTGCTCATCGTGCTGGTGCCGGCGATCGCGCTATTTCCTGGAACCAGTCACAGCGCACTCACCGCCGGCCTGCACCAGGGCTTCACGACGACCCAGCTTGTGATCTTCCTGATCGTGGCGGTGGTCGCGGGAGCGGTGAAGGGACTGTCCGGGTTCGGGTACGCGCTGATCGCCACACCGCTGGCCGCAGTCCTGATCGACCCGTCGGTCGCAGTCGTCGCTCTGGCTGTACCTGCGCTGATGATGAACCTGTTCCAGGTCGGCGAGACGGGAACCGGGTGGCGCTACCTGCGCCAGTACTGGCCGCTGGCGGCCTCAGCCCTGGTTGGCTCGGCGATCGGAGTGTTCGTGCTCACCCGGCTGCCAGCCACGCCCGTACTCGGCCTCGTGATCGGAGTGCTGCTGCTCGGCTACGTCGCTTGGTCCGTCCTACGGCACGCGAAGCCGACGGCCCGAAGTGCGCACCCGGTGGCGCTGGGGATTGTTGGAGTCGCCGAGGGAATCCTGCTCGGCGCGGTGAATATGGGCCCGTTGCTCCCGGCATACCTGCATACCTTCGAGCGGGACGCGCGTCGGTACATCGGTGGGATGAGCCTGGTCTTCACCCTCGTATTCGCCGAGCGGATCACGCAGATGCTGGCAAACGGTCTCATGACACTGCACCTGCTGTGGCTCGGCTCGGTGATCGCCCTCGTGACCCTTGTCGGCTTGGTGGCCGGGACAGCAATCCGTCGCTGGGGCCGGGTGAACCCCGCCGTGTTCAGCGTCGTGGTGCTCAGCCTGCTGACCGTGACCGGGGTCATCATGCTCGTCAAGACACTGCCCCATCTGCTCTGACCCCACCGCCGCCGCGGCTGCCCGGTCCGCGACTCATGGGCGCAGGTAGGCCCACCCCTGACGCTGTCGCTCGACTAGGTGCGCCACACCCGAGGGAACGACCGTCACACCCGGCAGCAGCGCTTCTTTCGTCAGTCTTCGTGACTGCAGCGTGTTGGTGCAGGCGCACACCACTGCGCCGAGCTGCTGCACCTCGATGACCGACGGGCCCAGGCCCGTCTCACCGGTGGCCAGCGTGACGCCGGGGCCATGGGTGACCACCTCTATCGTGGTGCTCGGCCCGAGCACCCGCAGCAGGTTGACGACGTTGCGTAGCGCCGCCTCCTGCCGGCCGCGGTCGTTCTCCGGCAGATGAACCACCACCCCATCCGTGGTCGCACCCGTCACCATGGCACCCTCCTCAAGCCTCCTGAACCGTGCGATAAGCCTAGATCACGACCCCGGAAGCCGAACGAGCACGCGCTTTCTGCCGCGACCTTCCACGCCTGGCCATGGCACTTCATAGCGGTGAAGGTGGAGTCAGCTCAGACAGGTGTGACAGAACACGACGGCCTCGTGCTGATCACCGCCGGCTCCTCGCGCACGTTTTACGATGGGCCGGGGTGAGCGCAATCACTGTGCTTGTGCGGAGAGCAACTGGTGGGGTCGATGGGCTGGCAGCTGATGGCGGCTGCTTCCGCAGGCGCGGTCACGGGCATGGGTCCAC
>JALYUK010000440.1 GCA_030853805.1 Actinomycetota bacterium
GTGCTGCTCGTCGGCGCGATGCTGGCCATCACGATCGTGACGCAGGCGCTCGGCGTCGTGCAGCCCTACGCCTCCACCCGGATCGGTCAACGGGTGATGCACACCCTTCGCACCCGCCTCTTCACCCACCTGCAGCGCCTGCCGCTCGGCTTCTTCACCCGCACCCGTGGGGGCGAGTTGCAGTCGCGAATCACCAATGACATCAACGCGATGCAGTCAGTTGTCACCGACACCGGCACTTCGATCGCCACCAACGTCACCAGCACCATCGGGGTGGCCGCGGCCATGGTCGCCCTGTCCTGGCGGTTGTCTCTCATCAGCCTGCTGATCCTGCCGCCCGCGATCTACCTGACGCGCCGCGTCGCGCGGATGCGCAGGGCCATCCAGTCGCGTGCCCAGCGATCCCTGGCGGACATGCAGACCCAGATCGAGGAGTCGTTGTCGATCTCCGGGGTGCAGTTGGCCAAGACCCTCGGTTCGGGCCCGATGCTGTCCCGCCGTTTCGAGCAGACCTCTCTGGAGCTGACCGAGCAGGAGCTGCAGTCCCAGATGTCCGGCCGCTGGCGGATCGGCACGATGGCCATCATCTTTTCCGCGATCCCGGCCTTCATCTACCTCGCGGCAGGTCTGCCGGCGACCAGTGGGGGTATGACGATCGGCACCCTGGTGGCATTCACCGCGCTGCAGACCTCGCTGTTCAGGCCCGTCATGGGCGTGCTCAACGTCGGCATTCAGATCACCACCTCGATGGCGCTTTTCAGTCGCGTCTTCGAGTTCCTGGACGCGCCGGTCGAGATCGACGATCCGGTTGCGCCCACACCGAGCGACGGGCAGCCGGTACGCGGGCAGATGCTGTTCGAAGCGGTCGACTTCCGCTACACCGGTTCGGACACCGACGCACTCACCGGCATCGACCTGCAGATTCCGGCCGGGGCACGAGTGGCCGTGGTCGGCACCACCGGCTCGGGCAAGTCGACTCTCGCGGCCCTGATGTCCCGCCTGTACGACCCGACCGGCGGGCGGGTGCTGATCGACGGACGTGATGTGCGCGATCTGCCGTTGGCGCTGGTTGCCGAATCGGTCGGCGTCGTCTCGCAGGACACCTATCTGCTGCACGCGACCATCGCGGAGAACCTCCGCTACGCCAAGCCTGACGCCACGGACGGTGAGCTGCGCGATGCCGCCCGTGCCGCGCAGGTCCACGACCTCATCAAGGCGCTCCCGCAGGGTTACGACACCGTCGTCGGTGCTCGCGGATACCGCTTCTCCGGCGGCGAGAAGCAACGGATCGCGCTCGCCCGCACCATCCTGCGCGACCCACCGATCCTGGTGCTCGACGAGGCGACCAGCGCGCTGGACAACACCACCGAACGGGCGGTGCAGCTTGCGCTGGACGAATTGAGCATCGGCCGCACCACCCTCACCATCGCCCATCGGCTGTCCACAGTCCGGCACGCCGACCAGATCGTGGTGCTCGACCACGGGCGGATCGTGCAGCGGGGGCGCCATGAGGAGCTCCTCGCGCAGGGCGGCCGGTACGCCGACCTGGTGCACGCGGCCGGCACGTCCGAGGACTCCTACCTGCAGGTCCCGGGCTGAAACCCGCCCCTGGTAGCGCACCCTCACCCACCCGGCGCGCACCCCGGCAACTTATGGTGATGTGCGGGGCTGATGAACTAAGGGTGTGGATATGGCAGTTCGGTCTCGGGTCTCCACCCGGGGCATGGTGCTGCCCTTGCTGCGCTCGGCCCACCTCGGGCCAGGACTGGCGGTGACCGGCCTCACCACGCTGCTGGCGTCCGCCGCCCGGCTGCCACCCCGGCGGGTTGTCGCGAGCGCGGCCGCCGTTTTCCTCGGCCAGCTGTCCATCGGGTGGGGCAATGACCTTGTGGATGCCGCGCGTGATCGTCAGGTCCAACGCGCAGACAAGCCGGTCGCTTCGGGGCAGGTGGGCATTCCCGTTGTGGCGACCGCCGTGGCGGCAGCGCTCGCAGGTACCACCTGGACGTCGCTGCGCCTAGGACGGCGTGCTGCGTTTGCGCACCTCGCACTCGGGGTAGCACCGGCTCATGCGTACAACCTCGGTCTCAAGAGCACGCCCTGGTCCTGGGCGCCGTACGCCGTCGCGTTCGGCGCGCTGCCCTCAGTCGTGAGTCAGGCAGCTCCGGATCCGAAGTGGGCGCCCGTCTGGATCACGATCCCGGCGGCCGCGATCGGGGTGTGCGCGCACGTGCTCAATGCGCTGCCCGATCTCGCACAGGACGACGCGACCGGGGTACGGGGGCTGCCGCACCGCCTCGGGCAACGTCGCGGGCAGCAACTCGCCACCGGACTCCTGGGCCTGGCCTCGATCGTGGTCGTCTTCGGACCCGCGCAGCCGCCGTCGGTTGCCGGCTGGGCCGCGCTCGCGATCAATGTCTGTCTCGGCACCGTTGCCTGGCGGGGCACCGGCCGGGATCCTTTTCGCGCTGCCGTCGGCATCGCGCTGATCGACGCTGGTCTACTGGTGGCAGGAGCCCGATGAGCACCCACGATCTGATCATCGTCGGGGGCGGCCCGGCAGGAGCCGCGACTGCGCTCGGCGCGCTGCAGGCCCGACCGGGTATGTCGGTCGCATTGCTGGACCGCTCCGAGTTCCCCCGCGACAAGACCTGCGGGGACGGCATCGCTCCGGAAGTCATGGATCTCTTGGACGAAGCGGGCGCACCGGGTATCGGCGACGGATGGCAGCCGATTGACCGGTTGTCGATGCGCCGCGGGGACCGGGTCGTGGAGCGCACGATGGCTCGTTCGACCTGGGTCATCCCACGCGAAGTCTTCGACGCCCGGCTGCACGACGCCGCCGTGCGGGCGGGTGCCACGCCGCATACGCACCGCGTCAGCACCCTCAGCCTGGACGGGCCTGAGTGCGCCGTCGATGACCGGTTCAGCGCGCCGCTGATGGTCGGCGCCGACGGGGTGCACTCGGTTGTACGCCGCGCGCTGGGCCTGGCGACCGGACCCACCGCTTTCGCGCTGCGCGGTTACGCACCGGTGGGCGAGGACCGCAGCGGATCGCAGGCGATGGCCTTCGGGATGGTTCGGCAACCCTCCTACGCCTGGTCCTTCGACCGCGGCGACGGCCTGGCGAATGTCGGATACGGCGAGGTCCAGCTGCCGGGTGCGCCTCGACTGGCACGTCCCGCGTTGATGGAGCAGCTGGAGGATCTACTGCCCGGTTCGACCGCTGACGGCACGTCCTGGAAGGGTGCTCACCTCCCGCTGTCCGGGTGGAGCTTCGAAGGCTCCAACGGCCGGGTGGCGTTGACCGGGGACGCCGCCGGGATGGTGAATCCGATGACCGGGGAAGGCATCTACTACGCGGTCCTGACGGGGCTCATCGCCGGCCGCGCAGCAGCGGCCGCCCTGGATACCGGCGATATCGACCACTTCGCAGATGATTACACCGCCGCCGTGCGCGCCGCCCTCGGCGCACACCTGCGGCACAGTGCGCTCGCGGCGAAACTATGCCGCAACGGTCCGCTGTTGGACGCCGGGGTACGCGCGGCAGAGGACAATCAACAGGTCTTCGACGATCTCGTCGACCTCGGCCTCGCGGGCGGCAAGATCACCGCAGCCGTGCTGCGCAACCTGACCCGTCACCTGATCGGTGGCGCCTTGAACCGGACGGAGTCCATGCGATGACGGTGCAGATTTTGAGTGCGCGGGGCGCGCTGCCGCCCCACCGCTACCCGCAGGAGCAGATCACCGATGCGTTCGTGCAGTCGATGGTGCCCGGCACGGACGAGCGGCTGACCCGGCGCTTCCACGGCAACGCGGGGGTCGACTACCGGCATACCGCCATTCCCCTGGAGCAGTACTCCGAGCTGACCGATTTCGGTGCCTCCAACGACATCTTCATCGACGTCGCCGTACAACTGGGCTCCCAGGCCGTACTGGAGGCCCTGAAGGCTGCCGGCCTCGAGCCGCGCGACCTCGACGTCATCATCTCCGCGACCGTCACCGGCCTGGCGGTGCCTTCTCTGGATGCTCGGATCGCGGCCAACATCGGGCTGCGACCGGACGTCGTACGGATGCCGCTGGTCGGCCTGGGTTGTGTAGCCGGCGCTGCGGGGGTCGCCCGCCTGGATGACTTCCTGCGCGGTCGCCCGGATGCGGTCGGAGTGCTCGTCGCCGTTGAGTTGTGCTCGTTGACGCTGCAGCGCACCGACCGGTCGCTGCCGAACCTGGTCGCCAGTGGTCTCTTCGGCGACGGTGCCGGCGCCGTCGTGGCCGCCGGGTCGCGTCGGGCCGCCGCGCTCGCGGACCCGATCACCCGTGAGCCGGTGCAGCCGCGCATCCTGGCCACCCGCAGCCACCTCTACCCCGACTCCGAGCGCACGATGGGCTTCGACGTGCGTAGTACCGGGCTGCAGATCGTGCTCGATGCGAACGTCCCGAATGTCGTACGGGAATACCTCGGCGATGACGTGGACGCATTCCTTGCCGACCACGGCCTGACCCGCGCCGACATCGGCTGGTATGTCGCCCACCCGGGCGGCCCCAAGGTGCTCGAAGCCATGCAGGACACCCTCGGCCTCGAGCGCGAGGCGCTCGCGGTCACCTGGGATTCCCTGGCGCGGGTCGGCAACATGTCATCGGTCTCGGTGCTGCATGTGCTGATGGACACCCTCGCCGATCGGCCTCCGAAGCCCGACACCTACGGTCTGATGATCGCGATGGGCCCGGGATTCTGCTCCGAACTGGTGCTGCTGCAGGCTCCCGGTACGGCCGAGACCCCGGCTATGTCTGAGACAGCCGATGCGGCGGCCGCACCGGCATGAGCAGCGAGATCCTCTACACGATCCTGATTCTGCTCGTCGGGTTCGAACGGATCGCCGAGCTGATCGTCACCAAGCGCAACGAGGCGTGGTCGATGGCCCGCGGCGGACAGGAGTACGGCGCCCGGCACTATCCCCCGATGGTCGTGCTGCACACCGCACTGCTCGCGGGTGCGTTGATCGAGGTGTGGGTGCGCCGCCCACAGACCCCGCTCTGGCTGGCGATCGTGATGCTGGCCGCGCTCGTCGGTTCGCAGTCCTTGCGCTGGTGGTGCATCACCACCCTCGGCCACCGCTGGAACACCCGGGTGATCATCGTGCCCGGCCTGGCCCCGGTGACCGGCGGCCCGTACCGCTTCTTCTCCCACCCCAACTATGTTGCCGTCGTCGCCGAAGGTATCGCGCTGCCGCTGATTCACGACGCATGGATAACCGCAGTGGTCTTCACCGTGCTCAACGCCTGGTTGCTGACCGTGCGGATCCGTTGCGAGAACGCGGCTCTGGCCACCCTGCCCGCGCCGGACCGCGAGGCCGTGGCGTCGTGATCGACCTGCTGGTGGCCGGTGGCGGTCCCGCAGGCCTGGCCGCTGCGCTGTACGCCGCCCGGGCGGGTCTGGACGTACAGATCTGGGAACCGCGCGCGGGCAGCATCGACAAGGCGTGCGGTGAAGGGCTGATGCCCGGTGCGCTGGCGGCGCTACTGGACCTGGGCGTCGATCCGGACGGGCAGCAGATCCGGGGCATCCGCTACGTCGCCGGACAGCGTCATGCGCAGGCGGACTTTCGGGCCGGCGTAGGTCGCGGGGTGCGCAGGGTCACCCTGCATGATGCGTTACGTGATGCGGTGCAGGCCGCAGGAATCATCACCGTTCAGCGAGCCGTCAAGGGCATCACCCAGGACGACGCAGGAGTGGTCGTCGATGGGCAGCGGTTCGGGCACCTCATCGCTGCGGACGGACTGCACTCGCCGATTCGGCGCTCGCTGGGGCTGGACCGCGAATCGCGCGGGTCCGCGCGATTCGGGCTGCGCACGCATTTCGAGATGGCGCCGTGGAGCCCCTATGTCGAGGTGCACTGGACGACAGGGTGCGAGGCCTACGTCACGCCGATCTCAGCCGACCGCGTCGGCGTCGCGATCCTGACGTCGGA
>JALYUK010000453.1 GCA_030853805.1 Actinomycetota bacterium
GTTCGCAGAGAATCCTCCAGAGACTCACTGCGGCCGTGCGGTCGAGGGACTATCCAGGGAAACGATTCAGGGAGACATCATGAGGTCGCACCATGTCCAGGTTGCCTGTGCTCAGGGATCGGAAGACACCGCGCGACAGTTCTACGGCGCTGGCCTCGGCTTGACCGAGGTAGAAAAGCCGGAAGCTGGTCCTCACCGCGCAAGGAGGCAGCACCCTTTGAGTAACCCCGGCCTCGGCGATGTCTGATGCGCCCTCGCCACCCAGAGCAAGTAGAAAGGTTTCACAGGTGGCGTTCTACGAGGAGAAGGTTCTACCCCGTCTGGTCGATGTGGCGCTCGGTCGCCCGTTTGAGAAGACCCGTGCCCGCGTGGCAGGTGGGCTGAGCGGCCAGGTGCTCGAAATCGGGTTCGGCTCGGGTCGCAACATCCCCCACTACCCCGACGCGGTCGCCCATGTCTGGGCCGTCGACCCCTCAGGCACCGCATGGGACATGGCCGCGAAACGGATCGCCACGAGCACTGTCCCCATCGACTTCGTCGGGCTGGACGGACAGCAACTATCACTTTCCGACGCCATCGTGGATCACGTGCTGGTTACCTGGACCTTGTGCACGATCCCTGATGTGGCCCGTGCTTTGCTCGAGACGAACAGGGTCCTGCGTCCCGGTGGAGAACTGCACTTCGTCGAACACGGCCGCGCCGCTGATCCGCGTATGGCCCGATGGCAGGACCGCCTCACACCGACGTGGGAGAGAATCGCTGGCGGCTGCCACCTGAACCGGCCGATACCCGACATCATCGCCACCTCCGGGCTGATGCTCCAGCACCTGACGACGTACACCGTCCCCCGATCCGGACCGTTCGGCTACATGTTCGAAGGCACCGCATCCAAGCCACTCACGGAGGGCTGAACTTCGCGCGACCGGTCCGCGTCGAGCACTATCCGCTTCGGCCGGACGATGTGTCAGGTCATACTCCGCACCCGAGAAGCACGCCACCTTGCCGCACTCACCAGCACGTCTACCCCTGACCCTGCGCACGGCGCCGGACACGCGCCGACCGACATGCGGGAACCACGGCCAGGGCCAAACCGCGTCACACCACGGTCGGGACTTCAGCCTCTTACCCCATCCCAGCCCATCGTTGCAGTCTTGACTAGGCGATCGAGGAACTCTTCGGACCCGCTGCCCGCAACGCAACGAGGTATCGCCTGCCAGGGATGCCGGGCGCGCGTCCCGCGGCGGAACCTCTGCGAAGGAGCAGTCTGAGATGTCGGTCAACCAAGCGTGTGAACGCCTTGCCTGGGTCGGAAATTCGTGTGCACCGTGGCCACGCCTGGCGTGGGTCAAGACCCGTGCAACCCTGGTCTCACCGGCCTGGCGCACGCGACGTACGACGGTTCGAAGGTCGGGCTGTGCGGGGCGTACACGCCCTACCTTGGGGAGCCTTGGCCTAGGCTCGGGGAGGACTGGTCATCGTCGTGCTCTTGCTGCCCGACCTGCGCACTTCGTCTCTACTCAAGCCGGGTCTAAAAGCATCGACCGGACAGGTCCGTGTCCGGGCGTCACCCGAGCGTTCCGAGATGAGCTGTTAAAACAGTGGCGATGGTCCACGATTGCTGACCCGTGTCTCGGCAGATCAGAGGCCGTCCGGGAAACTGGGTCAGGCCCGTCAACGTGCAGCCGATTCCTCGTCAGCACCACGGTTGATTTAGCTCGTCGTAACGAAGGGCATGAAGCTCGGACCGGTCGAGCCCTAGCCGACCACCCCGGCAACCCACATGCGGAACGGGACCCGGCGTCCGCAGGCAGCAGTTTGGGCTTCGAGCTGATGCGTCCCGAACGGGTGCTCCATACGGGACGCCATGGTGATGGCGGTGGCCGATGAGCGATCGTTGGCCGGACAGGAGGTGATCTGTGGCGGTTGGTTACCTGAACCCATCACAGATTTGCGGGATGATGAGCAGATGTCCTCGGCCGCGGAGCTCGTCTCACTCGCCAACAAGCTCGGGGACGCGCTCAACGGAAGTTCTGTCGAGAATGTCCCGGGCGCTCTGCCCCAACTTGCAGAAATACTGGCTGGTGAAACCGACGCCGAGGTCATCGCCGCGGCTGTGGGAGCACTGGGGCTCGCCTGGGATTTTCAAGCTGCCCAGATCATCCTGGACCACGTTCGTATCGATCATCCGGACGCGGATGTCCGGCTCGCGGTTGCTCAGTCCTTGCCCTGCGGTGTTGATGTCGATGGCCCCGTAGGCGCGGCCGTTATGGAGGCTCTGATCACGTTGACCCGTGATGAGGAGACCGATGTCCGTGATTGGGCTTGCTGTGGCCTGGGACAGATGAACGCGGCCGGCCCAGCAGCGAGAGACGCACTGGCTGCCCGGCTGGATGACGCCGACGATGAGATGATTTGTTTGCTGCAGATTCGCGCCGCCGCAGAACTGGCCGACCTTCAGCTTCATCCCTGCTTTGGCGCCTGAGGGATGAGTGGGCCGGCGATGACGACGAGCTCACCAAGGAGTTCACCACCGAGCTGGCCTGCGCGATCAGCCGTTGCCGACCCGAGCAGAAGGTTCAGGGGAGTACTCACGCACCGTCCTGACGTTCCAACGGATCGGGCATCCGAACACGTCACCTGTCCGTGCTGCTGTCTGGCCAGATGAAGACCCGTGGGATTTCTCCCTCGAGCAGCAGGCTCAGGATCTCGTCACGCATACGCGCACGGTACTGAGACCTGATGACACCGCGCGGTGATTCTTCTTCGAGTCCAGCTGTTCAGCTGGCAACTGGTCCCATGATGCACGGTCATTCAGAGACCGGGTGAGGTCTCGTTCGCCCGGCCTAGCCCGAACCGGGTGACGGCATTCCACGAACTGTTCAGCGGGCAGCGGTCCAACTGCGTCAGTTGCGGATCGTTCGCTAGGGGTCCGGCGACCTCCCACCTGGCTGCCGCAGCAGCGGCATCCGCATAGCGGGGGCGCGGTCACGGTGCACGCAGGTTGGCTATAGAGCCGTCGGAAGGTGGTGGGTAGCGTGCCGACATTCCTGGTGGTTTGTTGCGCGCTGCTGGGTGCAGCACCAGCCGGGCACGGCGCTGGCGGCTGCGCTGCTCGAACGCGTCGGCCTGCCCGCGCCAACCGGGCTGCGGCCTGCGGCGTCTCACGGTAGACAGTCGAGGAAGGGGAGGCGCGATGACTTGTCTGGTAACCCGGGTGACGACCACAGCACTGGTAGTGGCCGTTGCTGCGGGGATTTGGTGGCTAGTCGTGCCGCGGACGGACTTTGTGCCCACGAAGTCCGATATCTCCTCGTATGCAACCCAGTCGGTCAACTCGCGCGACCTCATACTGCGGTCTTCCACACTCGGCTCGGGTGACAAGGCACTCCGGGCAGTGGTGGTCAGGGAGTCCGCGAGCACTGTGGTCGTCGCGATGAGCTACGAAAGGTTTGAGTGCAACGGTTGCGCTCAGACCGCCCAGGCATTCATCGGCACGGTGACCGTGCACCTGCATGATCCACTTGGTCGCCGCGCCGTGCTCGACGACTTCACACATCGGGCAGTGAAGTACCGGAAGCTGCCGTGAGTCGAGGTAGTGCGTAAAGCGCCCAACGACCGAGCAGCTCGCGAGCGTGCGCCGTCGGGACAACTTCTGCCGGGAGCCTGACCTGGAACGAAGAAATGCCTGGTCCGGTGGCGTTCGGCTTGATGCGCGCGTCAGCGCCGCGACTGAAAAACCCGCCGGACGCATTCGGGCCCGCGCCGATGCGTCCCAAGCGGGTGCTCAATACAGGAAGTAATCGCTATCGCTGTATCAGATAGGGATCGGCTACCAGGGCGTTTTGTCGTAGGTGATCCACG
>JALYUK010000472.1 GCA_030853805.1 Actinomycetota bacterium
TACGGCAGGGCAGCCCGCTGCGTCGGTTGATCGAGGGTGCCAGCGGTGCGGCCGGTGCCATGTCGGCGATTCTGTGGGGTCCGCCCGGCACCGGAAAGACGACTCTGGCGCACCTGGTCGCGGACGCTGCGGGCCGGACATTTGTGGAGATGTCGGCGATCAACGCGGGCGTCAAGGACGTTCGTGCGGTGATGGACCAGGCCGCGAGGGAGCGGGATCTCTACGGGCGCCAGACCGTTCTGTTCCTGGATGAGATCCACCGATTCAGCAAGGCGCAGCAGGATGCGCTGCTGCCGGGGGTGGAGAACCGGTTGATCGTGCTGGTGGCCGCGACGACGGAGAACCCCTCATTCAGTGTGATCGCTCCCCTGCTGTCGCGGTCGGTGCTCGTACGTCTCACCTCGCTGTCCGACCAGGACGTGGCACGTCTGCTGGCCGACGCGATGCGTGACGAGCGCGGTCTCGGGGGGGTGTTCGACCTGCACGACGATGCCCGCGACCATCTCGTACGGATGGCTGGTGGCGATGGTCGCAGGGCGCTGACAGCGCTCGAGGCGGGGGCGGGTGTGGCCGCCGATCGCTCCTGCGATCAGATTGAACTGGTCGACGTCGAGCAGGCAATGGACCGGGCGGCCGTGCGGTACGACCGCACAGGCGACCAGCACTATGACGTTGCGAGTGCGTTGATCAAGTCGATGCGTGGCAGCGACGTCGATGCCGCACTGCACTACCTGGCGCGCATGTTGGAAGCGGGGGAGGACCCGCGTTTCATTGCACGCCGGGTCGTCATCGCAGCGAGCGAGGACGTCGGGATGGCCGATCCGACGGCATTGCAGACTGCGGTTGCGGCAATGCACGCGGTGGCCCAGATCGGCATGCCGGAGGCACGCATCATCCTGGCGCAGGCGGTGGTCCACAACGCGATCGCACCGAAATCGAACGCGTCCTACTCAGCGGTCAATGCAGCGATCTCGGATGTGCGCGCCGGCCTCGGAGGCGCGGTCCCGGCGCACTTGCGGGGTAGCGGCTACCCGGGGGCCGCTGACCTCGGACACGGTGCGGGGTACCGGTACAGCCACGACGAGCCCAACGGTGTTGGCCCGCAGCAGTTCCTGCCTGACGATCTGGTGGAGAAGGCTGACTACTACCGTCCCAGCGGGCGAGGCTGGGAAGCCAGCCTGACAGAGCGCTGGGCGTCGTTGAAAAGCATCATCCGAGGGGCTCGACAGCGACCGTAACGGTTTGGTCACCGTCGGCTCACATCCTTCCGTATTCGCTTCCCGTGTGGCATGTTCCCTAATGGGGAGCGACCCACCACCACGCCGGCCGCCCTTGCGTAGTGGTCGACACCACCCATGTCGAATGTTGCTGGAGAGGCTTGCTCGTGAACATCGCGCGTCAACGTATCGACTCGATGTCGCGTATGGGTTCGACCGGTACGAACCGCGACGTCGACGATTCGGATCAGCAGATCTTCCGCAGTATGTCCGCGTGGGTGTACGGGGGATCTGTGTGGGCGTTCTGCGCGCTGTGTGCCGTGCTGGCCGTACTGCAGGAGCCGCTGGGTTTGGCGCTCAAGATCCTGCTGGTTCTCGGTGCTGTGTCACTGCTGACCTGGATGATCCTCGTGCGGCCGCATCTGGGTGTACTACGTGACGCGGTCGTCGTCTGCAACGTGTGGCGGACACATGTCATCCCCTACGGCGCCGTGCGTTATGTACGTACTCGGGGACTGGTCGAGGTCGTCGCGTCGTTCGATGGCGGCGAGCGGGCATTCCGGTCCTGGAATGCTCCGGGCAACAGGGCCTGGAACCCCAGCCGAGGCGAGGTGTACGCCGCAACCCATCCGGGTGCCGCCCGCCAGAGCACGCGCACGTCGACCGGTTCGCTGCAACCAGGCAGTGCCCTGGCGCAGCGGACCATCGAGGAGCGGATGGACAGAGTGGCCGATAACGGATCAGGCAGCACCGTCACGTCGGTGTGGAACACGAGCACCCTGCTGCCTGCCGGCATTGCCGTGCTCGTATCAATCGCAGCGTGGTGGTTGTGAGCCAATTACCAGCTAGTGCACGTAGTTTCTGCGACCGCGGACCACTGCCGCCTATCGAAAGGAGCGCACACCTCGTGCGATCCACGGATTTCCTGCCCGCTGTTCAAGGGCCTGAGGGGGTGAGTTGGGCATGAGTCTTTTCCTGCTGCGACGTTTCATCAACTACGTGATCCTTACGTTGTTGGCCACTACTTTCAGCTACATCCTGGCCAGCATCTTCGAGAACCCCGCAGCGCGTTTTCTCGGTCGCAACCCTCGACCCAGCAACGAGGTGATCGCCCGCACGCTCGATCAGTACGGCACCAATCCCAATACGCCGGTTCTGGAACGGACCTGGCACTGGTTCACCCAGCTGGTCCTGCACGGGAACCTGGGCAAAGAGATCAACGGGCAGCCCGTGGTCCACGACATGATCGTGCGCTCCGGCGTCAGCCTGCAGCTGCTGCTGATCGGCGCGATCCTCGGCGCGATCCTCGGAGTGGTCCTGGGCGTCTGGGGCGCTGTGCGGCAGTACCGGGCCAGCGACCAGGCCGTGACCTACCTTTCTTTCCTCGTCCTGTCGATCCCGGTATACGTCATCGGGGTCCTCCTGATGATCATCGCGACGAAGTTCAACGAAGCCATCGGCATCAACTTCATCAACTTCACCGGGCAGTACACGCCTGGTACCAGTGGTTTCTGGTCCGTTCTACTCGACCGACTGAGTCACATCGTCCTGCCGACAATTGCCCTGACCGCCACCAGCGCCGCGTCCTACTCCCGGTATCAGCGCAACGCGATGCTCGACGTCCTCAGTGCCGACTACATCCGAACCGCCCGCTCGAAGGGCCGCACGCGAGGGTCGGCGATGATCCGACACGGTGTGCGGGTCGCTCTCATTCCGATGTCGACGTTCTTCGCCTACAGCTTCGGTCTGCTCGTGACCGGGTCGGTCTTCCTGGAGACCATCTTCAGCTGGCACGGAATGGGGGAGCTGGCGCTCAACTCCGTTACCCAGAACGACATCAACGCAACGACCGGTTCCATCCTGTATGTGGCGATCCTGATCTTGATCAGTTCGACCCTTTCGCAGATCCTCTATGCCGCACTCGACCCGAGAGTGAGAATCTGATGGCATTTGAAAACCAGCAGGTACTTGAAGAGCCCGAGCCGGACTCGGCGCCTTTCAACTCCAAAGCGGCGAAGAACGGTCAGGCGAGCCGAGGCAAGCTCGTGTGGCTGGAGTTGCGGTCCACGACCCGGTTCTGGATCGGTGCCATCACGGTTGTGCTGATCATCGCGTGGGCGATCTTCGGGCCGGCCACCACGCACTGGGGAGCCGGTAGTACCGACCTGCTCAACAGCGGCACGGCTCCCAGCTCCGACCACTGGTTCGGCACCGACGGCATCGGCCACGACCTGTATGTCGATACGGCACTGGGCCTTCGTATCTCCCTGGTCGTCGGCCTGGTGGGTGGGCCACTGGGCACCGTCATCGCCGCGATCGTGGGATCCTTCACCGGGTACATCGGTGGTGTCTTCGACTCGATCGTGTCGTGGTTCATCGACCTGATGCTGGTACTGCCGTCCTTCTTCATCCTGTTGCTGATCAGCCCGGCGTTGAAGAGCCTTTCGTGGGTATCCCTCGTGCTGTTCATTCCGGCATTCGGCTGGATGATCCTGGCTCAGGTGATCCGTTCCTCGACGCGGTCGCTCAAAGATCGAGACTTCGTCAAGGCGGCCCGTTTCATGGGTGTCTCCACGCCGAAGATCGTCTTCCGACACATCATTCCGAATGTCGCGTCGTTGCTGATCATCGATGCAACGCTCGGAGTGGTCTACGCCATCAGCACCGAGACCGCGCTGTCCTATTTCGGGTACGGCGTGCAGGCTCCGCAGATTTCACTGGGCACGTTGATCGCCGCCGGTACCCCGGGAGCGACGACGCAGAGCTGGCTGTTCCTCTTCCCATCCGCCGCTCTGGTGCTGCTGCTCTTCGCCGTCGGCCTGGTCGGCGATGCCC
>JALYUK010000474.1 GCA_030853805.1 Actinomycetota bacterium
CCCGCTCGAGTGATCCGATCAGCGCCAGCGGCGCCAGCGCGAGGACCGCGCACGACGTCGCTGCGAGGACCATGCCCGCGCGCATGGTGCGTGGGACTTCGGTGGCCGCGGCCGCCTCGGCCGATCGTGGCCGAGCCAGGAACCCCACCCCGAAAGCCTTCACGAACATGGCGACACCGAGTCCGGCGGTCAGCGCGACGGCGCCCACGGCGAGCGGCATGGCGACGGCCGTGGCGACATCGGGCGAGCCGGATGGCGACAGACTGTGTATCAGCCCCTGCAGAAGCAACCATTCGGAGACGAACCCGTTGCCCGGTGGCAGGCCCGAGGCGCCGAGCGCACCGAGTCCGAAGAGCAGGGCGGTGGCCGGCATCCGGTGTGCGAGGCCACCCATCTTGTCCAGATCGCGCAGGCCGGTGCTGCGCAGAACAGCCCCGGCGCCCAGGAACAACAACGTCTTGAAACCCGCGTGGTTCACCGTGTGCAGTAGGGCAGCGATCATCAGAAGGCTGGCCAGCGTCGCGTTGCCCGCGGCGGCGAACATGCCGGCGGCACCCACACCGATGAAGATCAGGCCCATGTTCTCGGTCGTCGAGTACGCCAGCAGCCGCTTGAGATCGGTGGCCGCCCCGGCCTGCAGAACCCCGTACAACGCGGAGAGCGCACCCACGGCGAGGACCAGGATCCACCACCACCGCTGGCCGCCACCGAGCAGATCGAACCCGACCCGCAACACGCCGTACAGCCCCAGGTTGACCATCGCCGCGGACATCAGCGCCGAGACGTAACTCGGTGCCTCGGGATGGGCTCGCGGCAGCCAGACATGTAGCGGCACCAGCCCGGCTTTCGACCCGAACCCGACGAACACGAGCAGGAACACCAGCGAACGCGTGCTCGACGACAGGCCCGAGGACGCCGCCCGCATCCCTTCGAACGACTCAGTGCCGGCAGCGTTCGCGAACACTACAAGGCCGAGCAGGATGGCCACGAGGCCGGCGTGGGTCATTCCCGCGTACCAGACCCCGGCCTGGCCCACTTCGGGTCGCGCCCGGTGCTCGGCGAGCACGAGCACCAGCGAAGCCAGCGCCATCACTTCCCACATCACCAGGAAGGTCGTCACGTTCCCGGCCGCGGGAACGGCCACCATAGCGGCCACGAAAACTGGCAGGGCTGCCTGCACGGTCCGCGACCCGACCCCTTCGGCAGCCTTATGTTCATCGCCGTGCGGATGGGGGTAACCGACGCTGTAGATGCCCGCCGCGATGGCGACGACACCCACCAAGGTCATGAAGAGCCCAGCCAACGGGTCGACCACGAGCACCCCCTGGCTCAACGGCAACAGGCGCGGCACAGTCACCGACCACGACGCGCCACTCAGCGCACCCATGCCGGCGAGTACACCGCCGAGGCCGACCAGACAGGTCAGCGCCCCCGAGATCAGCGCCCGCCACCGGTGCGACGCGCGTGAGGCCAGGGCCGCACCCGCGCATGCCAGGGCTGTGGCGCCCGCGACAAGCAGAAGACCGGACGCGATCAGGCTCATCGGCCGCTCAACCCGCGCAGCGCGGCGATGATGACTTCAGGCTCGGGTGGGCACCCCGCGATGGTGATGTCAACAGGGACGAAATCGCTGACCGCCCCCTGCACCCCGTAGGCGGTCGCGAAGATCCCACAGTCGCGCGCGCAGTCACCCAGAGCGACGACGCGCTTCGGCGACGGCATCGCCTCATAGGCCTTGATGAGCGGATCCACCATGTTGCGGGTTACCGGCCCGGTGACCAGCAGGACGTCCGCGTGCCGAGGTGAGGCCACCAGCCGCACGCCGTACCGCTCCAGGTCGTAGACGGGTCCGAAGGCCGACGCAATCTCGATCTCGCATCCGTTGCAGGAGCCCGCATCCACGTGCCGCACCTGGATCGAGCCACCGAAAACAGCGTCGGCGCTGCTGTTTCCTCTGGCGACCGGGGGCGTTGGCGGCGCCGGTTCCGCTATCCGTCCGGTCCGGTGGACCAGGCGCAGCAGATCCTTCACGACCCGCCCCGGCGGACCGTGTCGCGACGTGCGGATCGCGCATCGGACCGGAGGGTGGTGAGCAGCTGGGTCTGCTCCGAAAGCACGCTGGTCAAGATCGAGCGAGCAACACCCATCAGGTCCGCGATCTGGCTGCTGACCAGGGAGTAGTAGACCGTCGACCCCTCCTTGCGCGTCGTGACCAGGCCGGCACGGCGCAGGACTGCCAGTTGTTGCGAGAGGTTCGAGGCCTCGATCTCGATCGCACGAAGCATCTCACCCACCGAGTGCTCACCATCGGACAGAACCTCCAACACCCGGATCCGCTGCGGATGCCCGAGGGTCTTGAAGAACTCTGCCTTTACCTGATGCAGAGGGGTCGCCATGCGTTACCTCCCGAAGTGGTCCTGAGCGATCGCCGTCCGTCAACTATCTGGCGGCTCGTGCGCAAATATGAAGACTTGCATAATCTTGCAATTACTGTACCAGTGGATAACAAGCCGGTTCGAGTAAGGGTGACAACACTGGGCCCGCCCAGGTAACGTCTTTAGTGCTGAGACCACAGCAGGTTCGAACGAAGACCGGCCGTCCGCTGCCGCCTTCTGGAGCGCACGCTCCCACCCGGACACCACGGCGATTGCTGTGCTCGTCAGGACCGCAATGCCTCCACACGATCATCATGTTCCGGGCCACTGGCCTTGTTACAGATCCTGCGCTCCTCTTGGACAGCCCCGTCCCCCGGGTGACACGGACCGCCGCGACACTCAGATCAGGAATTCGCGCAGCCCAGATCGCCGCTGGCAATACCCGCGCCCAATCGTTCAGACCTGTCGCTGAAGGCGCGTGAAAAGGCGCAGAAGTTTCCGGTTCTACAACCGCCCCTCAACTTCTGATCCGGTCCACAAAATCCTAGGAGACCACCCCGATGGCAACCACCCAAGCACCACCGACGAGGTCGGGTGGTCGCCAAGACCCACCACCCGCGCACCTTCGCCACCCCGGCCGCACGGCAGTCAAGTGGATGACGACGACGGATCACAAGATCATCGGCGACCTCTACCTCATCACCTCGTTCGCCTGGTTCCTGATCGGTGGCCTGTTGGCGCTGCTGATCCGCGCGGAGTTGTGGGCTCCGGGTCTGCAGATCGTCGACAACCCGGAGCAGTACAACCAGTTGTTCACGATGCACGGCACGGTCATGCTGCTGCTCTTCGCGACCCCGCTATTCGCGGGTTTCGCGAATGCTTTGATGCCATTGCAGATCGGTGCGCCGGACGTGGCGTTCCCGCGGTTGAACATGTTCGCCTACTGGCTCTACTTGTTTGGTGGGCTCATCGCGGCAGGTGGTTTCCTCACCCCACAAGGCGCCGCGTCGTTCGGCTGGTTCGCCTACTCGCCGCTCAGTAGCTCGGTCTACAGCCCCGGCCTGGGCGGGAACCTGTGGGTCTTCGGGCTGGCGCTGGCCGGGTTCGGCACCATCCTGGGATCGGTCAACTTCATCACCACGATCGTCTGTATGCGCGCACCGGGCATGACGATGTTCCGGATGTCGATGTTCGTGTGGACGGTGCTGATCACCTCGATCCTGGTAATTGTGGTGTTTCCCGTGCTCGCGGCAGCGCTCTTCGCCTTAGGTGCCGACCGGGTGATGGGTGCGCATGTCTTCGATGCCCAAACCGGCGGAGCCATGCTCTGGGAGCACATGTTCTGGTTCTTCGGTCACCCGGAGGTCTATATCATTGCATTGCCGTTCTTCGGAATCATCTCCGAGATTCTGCCCGTTTTCTCCCGCAAGCCGCTGTTCGGGTACAAGACGATGGTGTTTGCGATTATTGCTATTGCTGGCCTGTCGGTCAGCGTGTGGGCGCACCACATGTACGCCACCGGCCAGGTGCTGCTGCCCTTCTTTGCGGTTATGTCAATGTTGATCGCCGTGCCGACCGGCCTGAAGTTCTTCAACTGGATCGGCACCATGTGGGGCGGCTCAATCACCTTCGAGACTCCGATGCTCTGGGCAATCGGTTTCTTGGTCACTTTCCTCTTCGGCGGCCTCACCGGGGTGATCCTGGCCAGCCCCGCACTGGATCTCTCGTTGACCGACTCCTACTTTGTGGTCGCGCATTTCCACTACGTGGTGTTCGGCACCGTCGTCTTTGCAATGTTCGCCGGATTCTACTTCTGGTGGCCTAAATTCACCGGCCGGATGCTGGACGAGCGACTCGGCAAAATCCACTTCTGGTTGCTTTTCGTCGGCTTCCACACCACATTCCTGATCCAGCACTGGCTGGGCGTGGACGGCATGCCACGGCGCTACGCCGACTACCTACCCGAGGACGGGTTCCAGTGGATGAACGACGTATCCACCATCGGCTCATTCATCCTCGCCCTTTCCATGTTGCCGTTCCTGTACAACATCTACAAGACCTGGCGCACGGCCCCACTGGTCGAAACCGATGACCCCTGGGGTTACGGCGGTTCGCTGGAGTGGGCAACCTCCTGCCCACCGCCGCGGCACAACTTCGACTCCATCCCCCGCATCCGCTCCGAACGCCCCGCGTTCGACCTGCACCACCCTGAAGTGGCGGCAATGTCCGTTGCTGCGGCACCGGACGCGCTCTCCAAGCTAATAGCACCCGGCGACCGAAGATCACAAACCCCGGGCGTCGAACAAGACAGTGACGGTGACCTGCACACCCCGTGATCGAGGACACATGAAAAGTGTCCAGGCGTCAACAGTGCAGTTCGGGCTGCCCCGGCGCACCTGACGGAGAACAAGTCGTGCCCTTGCCCCTCGCGTCGCAATCTCGACTGGGCCAGTGGCGTGCTCCATACGGGAAGGGCGGTGGTCTTCTGCCGATGGGTGGACGGGACGGCAGTGGAGTTCGATGGAGTCGTCACAGACCCACCGACGGTCCCGATGGTGGGGACACCACCGGCCGGATCCGCATAGATGACCTTTGCACGCCACCGGGTGACAAATCGGTTCACTATCGAGGCAACGTCAGTCGAAATTGTGATCCGCCAGTGGGGGTGGGCTGGTAGGTGAGGTCGCCGTGGTGGGCGCGGGCGATGCCTTGGGCTATCGCGAGGCCGAGGCCGGTGCTGCCATGGGCCCGGGATCGGGAGTCGTCGCCGCGGGCGAACCTGTCGAACAGAACTGGCCGCAGTTTTGGTGCGACCCCGGGTCCGTTGTCGGTCACTGACACGGAGACCTGCTCTGGCGCGATGGTGATGGTGCTGATGACTGTGGTCCCTGGTGGGGTGTGTATTGCTGCGTTGGCGAGCAGATTGGTCAGGACTTGACGCAGCCGTTCTTCCTCGCCGTCGACGGTGACCGCCTCTTCGGGTAGGTCCAGTTCCCAGCGGTGTTCTGGACTTGCGGTCCGGGCGTCGCTGACCGTGTCCAGAACCAGGCGGGTGAGGTCTACCGGCCCATGCTGTAGTGGTCGGCCGGCGTCGAGTCGAGCCAGGAGCAGCAGGTCCGCGACCAGTGTGCCCATCCGGTCTGTTGCTGTCTGGATCCCGGTGAGTGCGTCGGCGGTGTGGACGGGAATAGCTTCGGGACCGGTGGCGCCGTACTCGGCGTGGGCGCGGATGGTGGCCAGTGGGGTGCGTAGTTCATGGCTGGCGTCGGCGATGAACCGGCGCAGTTGAGCTTCGGTGTCGTCGCGCGACGCCATCGCTTCCCGCATCCTGTCCAGCATCCGGTCCAGCGCTTGGCTGACCCGGTCGACTTCGGTTGAGGAGTGGGTCGGCGATGCGGTCGTGGGTAGGGAATCCGTGGGGCCGGTGAGCGCGAGCGTGGACACCTCGATGGCGGTGTGCGAGAGCTGCTCCAGGGGTCCCAACGTGGCTCGGACGAATTGTCCAGCGGCCACGGCGCCCAGCAGGACCAGCAGCGCGAAGAAGACAGCCTCCACGAGAAACAACTGCAGGAGCGTCTGGTTGACCGGATGCAATGGAAGCCCAGTCAGTTGGATGTCGCCATCAGGTCCGCGGACCGCTCGGATCCGGTAGTCCCCGACACCGGGCAGGTCAACACCGCGGGGCGCTGCTCCCGGTCGTACCCCTTTGACGGCGGTGGTGTTCGCTGCGCCGAGGGTGAGCGTGTCGGTGTCGCCGTCGTTGCCGACGACGACCGCCTGGGCGACCTTTCCGCCGACCAGGCGGATCCCTAAGGTCCCCGCCGATTGGCCTGGGATCACGCCGTGTGTGTCAACATCCGACTTTCTCGCCCCATTGCGCGAATGGTCGCCGTCCGGGGGCCCGAGCGTTGCCGCGTACCGCCCGCCGGCGGAAACCAGCTGTTGATCCAGTCGGGCGATCAGGAAGTGGCGCACCGACAGTTCGCTGACCGCGCCCACGAGCAGGCCCGCGCCGATCAGAACCACGATCATGCCGGCCGTCAACCGCCCGCGCAGGCTCGCCAGGCGAAGCCACCTCACGAGGGCGGCCGCAGTACGTACCCGGCGCCGCGCACGGTGTGGATCAGGGGCTCACGGTCGACGTCGATCTTCTTGCGCAGGTAGCTGATGTAGAGCTCCACGATGTGTGCCTGCCCGCCAAAGTCATAGTTCCACACGTTGTCCAGAATCTGCGTTTTGGACATCACCCGACGCACGTTGCGCATCAGGTAGCGCAACAACTCGAACTCGGTCGCGGTCAGCTCGATGCGGGTGCCGGCCCGGAACACCTCGTGGCCCTCCTCGTCCAGCACCAGATCAGCGACCACCAGCGCGTTGTCATTACTGACATCGCCGTGTCCGGAGCGGCGCAGCAATCCACGCAGCCGGGCCAGGACTTCCTCGAGACTGAAGGGTTTCGTGACGTAATCGTCAGCGCCTGCGCGTAAACCGGCAATCCGGTGCTCGACCTCATCACGAGCGGTCAGGAACAGGACAGATACCCCTGGGTCGATAGCGCGCACCCGCTCCAGCACCCCCATTCCGTCCAGATCGGGCAGCATCATGTCCAACACAATCACAGCCGGTTTCAGGTCACGTGCTGCCCGGATGGCATCCGAGCCGGTGTACGCCGTGTGGGCGACCCACCCGTCTCTGCGCAACACGCTGGCCAACACCTCGGCGAGGCTCTGCTCGTCGTCGACGACGAGCACGATGGGCGCCTGAGGCGCCGGTGTGGGTGTACTCACCACTGCACTATGCCCTGCCCGGATGACCTCTTCCTCAGGATTGTCTATGAATGGCCTCTGCACTATCGAGACGGCGGTTCGTGTTTCAGAGGCAGCGCAGAGGTTGGTAAGAGCGGCTGCACATGACGGTCCCGCACAGTGGGTAGTGCCCGACAACGAATGGAGATCTCGTCATGAGTTACCACGGACCCGACGCCGGCCGAGCCCACGCACGCGCAGTGACCTGGGCGCTGGTCGCCGCCGGCGCGACGGGATCGGTGGGCGTAGCGGTCGTGGCCGCTGGGAGTTCACCAGCCGCCGCAACCCCCCGCACCACTACCACCAACCCGGGCACCGGTGCCCACAATCCTGCATCGAAGCCCACCTCCTCCGCTACAACTACTGCCCCGGCGACCAACCGGTCATCCACCCGCGCTAAGTCCACCCGCAGTAAGTCCTCGAGCACGACGCAACAGTCCCAGCTCGCACCGTCCACGACGACCCAGCCGTCGGCGACGTCGCAGGGGTCATGACCACCGCCACGACGCCCCGGGTACCGGTGGTGGCACCCTCGCCGCACGACCTGTTGGCCCACGTACCGTTGAAACACGCACAATGGGAACAATGGAGCACCACCATGCGGATTGTGGTGGCGCAACCGGAGGCGCTCGAACCGGCGAACGCGATGTTGCGGGAGTTGCTGGGCCGCGTCGAGGAGGCCGCGAGCCGTTTCCGTGCCGATTCGCAGGTATGCCGCATCGCTCGCTCAGCTGCCACGCAGCACCGCGCCAGTCCGTTGTTGGCGCAGCTGGTGCACGCCGCGTTGACAGCGGCAGAAGTGTCGGATGGCCGGGTCGACCCCACCGTCGGCAGCGTGATCGCCCGCCTCGACACGCCGACGACCGTGCCGGGGTCGGTGAGCACGGCCCGGCGCGCGACGTGGCGGGACGTCGACCTTCAGGGTCAGGTCCTGAGGATGCCCGCTCATACCCTGTTGGATCTGGGCGCGACCGGTAAAGCGTTCGCCGCCGACCTGGCCGCGCAGTCCATTTCTGAGGCTCTAAGGTGCGGTGTACTGGTCAGCCTCGGCGGCGACCTGCGGGTCGCCGGCCCGGACCCGGCACAGGGGTGGTCCGTACTGGTCCAGGATGGCGATACCGAACCCGCCAGCATGATCGACCTGCGCGGTGCCCGCGCGGTCGCCACCTCCTCCACGCTGCACCGCAGAATCGGCCCTGACCGAGCCCACCACCTCATCGACCCGATCACGTTGACCCCGATCACACCGGTATGGCGCACAGTCACGGTCGCAGCGCCGACCTGCGTGAGCGCCAACACCTGGTCCACAGCCGCCATCATCGCCGGGGCGGGCGGGCCCGGTCTGCTCGCCGCCACCGGCCTACCCGCTCGCCTCGTCAGCCTGGACGGTCGCGTCGTGCTCCTGGGGGGGTGGCCGGCATGACCAACGCGCTCTGGTACTTCGGGCGAGGCTTCGGGGTCAGCGCCCTGGTGTTGTTCACCCTCACCCTCCTTCTGGGGATCGCCACCCGGTCAGGGCGGCCACTACCCGGGCTGCCACGGTTCGCGGTCACCACCGTGCACCGCACCACCAGCCTCAGCGCCCTACTCTTCCTTGCTCTGCACGTGAGTACGCTGCTAATCGACCCCTACGCTCAACTGCGCCTGATCGACATCGTTGTCCCGTTCGTGGGGTCCTACCGGCCTGTATGGCAAGGATTCGGAACCGTCGCGGCCGACCTGGTGGTGATCCTGATCGTGTCCAGTCTGCTACGTCACCGACTGGGTCTGAGAGTGTGGCGGGTCCTGCACTGGGCGGCCTACCTATGCTGGCCCGCCGCGATCGGCCACGCCCTAGGAAACGGCACCGACCGGGCCGCGGCCTGGTTACTGAGCATCGTCGCGGCCTGTGTGGTCCTGGTGATCGGCGCCCTCGGATGGCGACTGGCCAGCCCCACCTTCGCACCCGAAGTCCTGCCCGAACGAGTCCTACCCCCACGCGACCTAGCAGGACTGCAATGAGAGCGGGACTGCAATGAGCACCACGCGCCGGGCCAGTCCCGCCACGGGCGCCCTACTCGGGGGCCGCACTACGACCTGGGCTGACCACCTGAACGCACACGGCCCCCTGCCGGACCGCACCGGACCGGACCTGCTGGACGAGATCGCCGCGTCCGGGTTGACCGGGCACGGAGGCGCGCACTTCCCGACCTCCCGCAAACTCGCGCTGGTCGCCGCGACGCCCGAGACCATCGTGATCGCCAACGGCGCCGAGGGTGAACCGGCCAGCAGCAAAGACCGCATCCTGCTGGAACATTCACCACACCTGGTGTTGGACGGTCTGCAGATCGTCTCGCGCATCACCGGCACCCGGTCCACCCACCTTGCCGCGCCCGCAGACCTACTAGACGACGTGATCGGCGCCGCAGTGCGTGAGCGCCCCGGGCGACGGGTCAAACTGCACCCCGCCCCAGAAGGGTTCGTCACCGGCCAGGAAAGCGCGATCGCCGCCCTGGTCAGCGGGCGGCCCGCCCGCCCGGTCACCCTGACAGCGCCCTTGATGACCCGCGGTATCACCGGCCGCCCGACGCTGGTCCAGAACGTTGAAACGCTCGCGCATATCGCGCTGATCGCCCGATACGGCGCATCATGGTTTCGCTCCCAAGGCGCCCCCGGCGATCCCGGCACCCGACTGGTCACCATCTCCGGCGCTGTCCACCGACCCGGCGTGCTGGAAATGCGCGGCGGTGCCACGGTAATGCAGGCCATCGACCGCGCGGGTGGCGTGACCGAGCCCGTACAGGCACTGCTGGTCGGTGGCTATCACGGGTGTTGGGTGCCCTGGGCCCCGCACGTCGCCGCATCGCCACTGACAGCTGCAGGCTTGGCACAGTACGGCGCCTCCCCCGGCGCCGGTGTCCTGATCGCGTTGCCTGCCCGGCGATGCGGGATACACGCCGCAGCAGAGATCACGGCCTACCTTGCCGGGGAATCAGCAGGACAATGCGGGCCCTGCCGCAACGGGCTACCCACAATCGCCGCGCACCTCGAGGACCTGGCCCGCGCACACGCCACCGCCGACACGATCGCGCAACTGCACCGCCTCAGCAACGTGGTCGACGCACGTGGCGCCTGCCGCCACCCCGATGGCACCGCCCGCTTCGTCCGCAGCACCCTGCACACCTTCACATCCGAAGTGCAACACCACCTGGGCGGGCACTGCACCGCACGCCCATCAGCACACAACACCCAGCGGAGGCCATCGTGAGCACCGAACTGGTCATCGACTGGACCCGTTGCGAGGCGCGTGGCGTATGCCTGGACCTGCTTCCCACCGTGCTGCGGGCCGACGACTGGGGGTACCCGATCGGCCGATACCCCGGCGGGCGGGTCCCAGTGGATGTCGGGTCGTACGAGGCCGCCGCCATCGCGGTGCACGAGTGCCCCCGACTTGCCCTCCGCCTGGCGGAGTGTCCGTGAGCACCCACACACACTGAAGCTGAATGGTCGGGATGGTCGGATGTTCACCGACGTCATCACGCACGCGACCAGACCCATGAACGCCTGGACTTACCAGGTCGCAGCACGCATCAGCGGCCCGGCCGGTAACGCGCTACTGGCGGCCGGGCCCCGGTGTTGTTTTTGGCCGGACTCCTCACGCTGCTCAACGTGAGCGGACTGGTCACCTGGCACGTCGTGCTCGACGCGCACTTACCCATCGGTTCTGCTCAAAATGACCAGCTCCAGCTGGCAGATCATCCGCCGCTGCTACACCGAGAGCATCGCGTGCCAAGTGGCCGGACCACCGCTCCCGGCCTTCACGTGGCGGCCCGGATCGTTGTGTTTCTCGTCTGCCGTGTCGTGGCTGCTGATGCTGGGCACTTTGCGGATACCGCGGTTGCGTGGCCAAGAATAGGTTTGCGGCGTCTCGCTCGAAGGGTAGATCGACAACTTCGTCGACGACGATCAGTCCGTCGCGCGATTACCCAGCCAGGGAGTAAGGATCTTTACGCAGAGGCGGGATGGCTCTTCGGCGGGTTCTGCCCGCGTGCAACCCACGCCTCTACGAGACGGCGATGACCGCTTCTACAGGCCCCCTCCCTAGGACGGGCCTCACCGGGCGGCCGACCGGGGTCCCAAGAGCGGTTGCGCGGCTAGCCTGGTGGTCGACGGTGCGTTGACCTGCGGTATCCAGCTCTCGATTGGGTTACCAGGAGTTCGCGCCTGGTGCCAGGCCCGGAAGGGCTTTTTCTGGATGGATCGCGGTGTTGATCATGGTTTCTCGGCAAGTCCCTCGACCGGCGGAGATCCGCGAGCTGATGCATTTCCGTCGGCCGGATCTGGACGGCACCCACCGCCGGCTCTCCCGAGCGTTGACGATCTACGACCTGCGCCAGATCGCCAAGCGACGCACCCCACGGGCAGCATTCGACTACACCGACGGTGCCGCTGAGGCAGAGTTCAGCCTGGCCCGGGCGCGCAGGGCATTCGAGGACATCGAGTTCCATCCGGCGATCCTGCGGGATGTCTCAACGGTCGACATGTCCACCACGGTTTTTGGCGGCCCGTCGATGTTGCCGTTCGGGATCGCCCCGACGGGGTTCACCCGATTGATGCAGACCGAGGGAGAAACGGCCGGGGCCGGTGCGGCCGGCGCGGCCGGAATCCCTTTCACCCTATCGACGCTCGGCACGACGTCGATCGAAGCGGTACGGGCCGCCAACCCGGCAGGTCGTAACTGGTTCCAGCTGTATGTCATGCGCAACCGGGAGATCTCCTACGACCTGGTGCACCGCGCGGCCCAGGCAGGTTTCGACACGCTCTTCTTCACCGTGGACACCCCAGTGGCCGGGGCGCGGCTACGGGACGTCCGCAACGGGTTCTCCATCCCGCCGCAACTGACGGCCCGCACCGTGCTCGACACGGCGCGGCGGCCACAGTGGTGGTTTGATTTTCTCACCACACCGACGTTGCAGTTCGCTTCCCTGACATCAACCGGTGGCACCGTGGCCCAGCTGCTCGACTCGGCCATGGACCCCACGATCGGCTTCGAGGATCTGAAAATCATCCGGGACCTGTGGCCTGGGAAGCTCGCCGTCAAGGGCGTTCAGACCGTGCAGGACGCGCGCAAGCTGGTGGACCTCGGCGTCGACGGGATCGTGCTGTCAAACCACGGTGGTCGTCAGCTGGACCGCGCACCAGTGCCCTTCTACCTGCTGCCATCGGTCGTGAAAGAAGTGGGAAAAGACGTCGAGATCATTCTGGACACCGGAATCATGAACGGTGCGGACATCGTTGCTGCGCTAGCCCTCGGCGCCAATTTCACCCTGATAGGACGCGCCTACCTCTACGGGCTGATGGCCGGAGGACGAGCCGGTGTCGACCGGGCCATCGAGATTCTCGCCGAGCAGATTGAGCGGACCATGAAACTCCTACAGGTGCCTACGATCGCCGACCTCCAACCCGCACACGTCACCCAGCTACGGCAGCTGACACCACGCGACCACCACGACTGACCCCGGCGCTCTCCTGCCGTGCCCGCTCTGGTGGGCAGGAAACCAGTTCCCGCTCACGTCGCGTCAGTTTTCGCTCGGTGTCGGCACATGGGACGATATTTTCGACGTACGGAAACTTTTGTTCATCTAGTGGAAAAACGAGTGAGGGATCCACATGACGAAGCGTGTGCAGGTCGGTCGGCTGAGCGTGGCAGAGGAGCTCTATACGTTCATCGTGCAGGAGGCCCTGCCTGGGTCGGGAGTCGATGCGGACCGCTTCTGGGCCGGCACCGACGCGATCATTCATGATCTTGCGCCTCGAAATGCTGCACTGTTGGCAAAACGTGACACGTTGCAGCAGCAAATTGACGACTACCACCGCGCCCACCCAGGCACTCCTGAGCCAGACGCATACTCCTCGTTCTTAGGGGAGATCGGGTACCTGCTGGAGGAGCCCGAAGATTTCACAATCACAACAGCGGGCGTTGACGCAGAGGTCTGCGAAATTGCGGGTCCTCAGCTGGTAGTACCACTGCTCAACGCCCGGTTCGCCACCAACGCGGCCAATGCCCGCTGGGGATCCCTGTACGACGCGTTCTACGGCACTGATGTCATTCCGGAGGGTGGCGACCTGGCCCGAGGCACCTCTTACAACACCGTACGAGGCGCTGAGGTCATCGCCCGGGGACGTGCGCTGCTCGATGAGTACGTGCCGCTCTCTGGCGGTTCTCACGTCGACGCCACTTCGTACGCGGTCGATGCTCAGGGACTGGCCGTGTCGGTCAAGGAAGAAATCCTCCGGCTGGAAGATCCCGCACAGCTCACCGGCTACAGCGGTTCGGCACACGCACCCGACGCCGTTCTGCTCGAACACCATGGGCTGCACCTGGAAATAGCCATCGACCATCAGAACCCCATCGGGGCCACGGACTCGGCCGGCGTGAAGGACATCATCCTCGAGGCGGCGGTCTCAACGATCATGGATCTGGAGGACTCCGTTGCTGCGGTTGACGCTGCAGACAAGGTGCTCGGTTATCGAAACTGGCTTCACCTGATGCAGGGGACGTTGTCGCAAGAGGTATCGAAGAACGGACGCACATTCGTCCGCGAGTTGAACCCCGATCGTATTTACACGTCTCCGGCTGGCGATGCGGTGACCCTGCACGGGCGTTCGTTGCTTTTCATTCGTCAGACGGGCCACCTCATGACGACCGATGCGGTGCTGGATGGCGAGGGCCACGAGGTTCCGGAAGGGATCCTCGACGCTCTCGTCACGGGGCTGGGAAGCACGCATGACCTCAGAGGCGACACAACACGGGGGAACTCGCGAACAGGCTCAATGTATGTGGTGAAGCCCAAGATGCACGGACCCGACGAAGTCGCGTTCGCCTGTGAACTGTTCGCGCGAGTCGAACAGACCCTGGGCCTGCCCGCACTGACGATCAAGGTCGGGATCATGGACGAGGAGCGTCGCACGTCGCTGAACCTCAAAGCAGCCATCATGGCCGCCAGTGATCGCGTTGCGTTCATCAACACCGGATTTCTCGACAGGACCGGCGACGAGATCCACACGTCCATGCAGGCCGGACCGATGGTGCGCAAAAATGACATGCGCAACGAGCCGTGGATCACGGCGTACGAAGCCTCCAACATGGACATCGGCCTCGAATGCGGGTTGCAGGGTAGAGCTCAGATCGGCAAAGGCATGTGGGCCGCACCTGACAACCTGGCCGAAATGCTGGAGAAGAAGATCGAGCACCCACAGGCCGGTGCAACCTGCGCCTGGGTCCCTTCCCCTACCGCTGCGACATTGCACGCTATTCACTACCACCAGGTGGATGTGTCGCAGCGACAGAGCGAGTTGGCTGCTGGCGGACGACGATCGACCAGAGACCAGTTGCTCACAATTCCGTTGGGTGATGCGGCTGAGTGGACGCCGCAGGACCGGCAGGCAGAGCTGGACAACAACGTGCAGAGTGCGCTCGGCTACGTGGTGCGGTGGATCGATGCAGGCATCGGTTGCTCGAAAGTCCCCGACATCCACGGCGTGAACCTCATGGAGGACCGTGCGACGTGTCGAATCTCGTCCCAGCACGTTGCTAACTGGCTGCTGCACGGGGTCGTGACCAAGGAGCAGATCGAAGAAACGTTACGCCGGATGGCTGTCGTCGTGGACAGCCAGAATGCCGACGACAGGACCTACGTACCGATGGCGCCCGACTTCGACGGCCAGGCGTTCCTCGCCGCCCGGGACCTCATCTTGGAGGGGATCCTCCAGCCGAGTGGCTACACCGAACCGATCCTGCACCGGCGACGGGCAGCCCGCAAACTCATCAACGAGGACGTCGCTTCATGACACTGGACCTGAAAACTTCCCGGAGGATCATTGCCAGTGCTCGTGACCACTCCTCGTCAGTGGGATTCAAGCCGCTCACAATCGTGGTTCTCGATGCTGGTGGTCACGTCGTAGCAGCCGAGCGCGAGGACGGCTCGTCCAACAAGCGCTTCGAGATCGCCTTCGCCAAGGCTCACGGCGCGCTCTCGCTCGGGATAGGGTCACGAGCCATCATGGCTCGAGCCGAGCAACAGCCCTATTTCATCGCAGCGGTCTCCCATGCCGTCGGCGGAGCGTTGCTGCCGGTTCCCGGTGGGGTGCTCGTGCGAGACTCTGCCGGCGTCCTCTTGGGAGCGGTCGGGGTCACCGGTGACACCTCGGACAACGACGAGTCAGCAGCCATCGCAGGGATCGAGTCGGCAGGACTGGTCCCCCAAACCGAGTGACGCGCACCCTGATTGGTTGCCATCTCCGCCTATGGTGATTCCAGCCTCCCAGAAAGCTGCTCGGTCGATATCCACTGAATGAGGTCAACCCCGAAGGACGAATGACCGACCTGTTGATCCTGGCGGCAGCCGTGCTGATAGCTGCCTTCGTCCAAGGC
>JALYUK010000012.1 GCA_030853805.1 Actinomycetota bacterium
CATCCCAACAGGTGATTCTGGACTTCTCCTTTTTGCAGACGCTGCCGATCGATCAGGTCCGCAACGGGATGGCCGAGATGCTCAAGATCGCGGTGGTCGGCAACGCCAGCATCTTCAATCTGATGGAGAAGTACGGCGAGGATCTGCTGACCACCCGCTTCGGGCACCTGGACGGCACGCCTGAGCTGCGTGAGATCGCCCACCGGGTGACCTACGACGCTATCGACACCATGCTCAGGCTCGAGGTGCCGAATCTGCAGGAGCTGGACCTGGACCGGGTCATCGCCTTCGGTCACACCTGGAGTCCCACCTTGGAGCTGACCCCCGACGTGCCCTACTTCCACGGGCACGCGGTCAATATCGATATGGCCTTCTCCACCACCCTCGCCGAGCGACGGGGAATGATCAGCGTCAGCGAACGTGACCGCATCTTCTGGTTGATGAGCAACATCGGCCTCACCCTGGACAGTCCTTACCTCACGCCGGAGCTGCTGCAGACCGGCACCGAGTCGATCGTGCAGACGCGCGATGGGCTGCTACGAGCTGCAGTGCCGAACCCGATCGGTAGCTGCGACTTCATCAACGACCTTCCGGAGGCGGAGATGCGCGAGACGCTGCAGGCCCACCGCGAGACGGCGCGCAAGTACCCGCGCGAGGGTCAGGGCGAGGACATGTTCATCGACTCCGCACCGGTTCACTCGCGGTGACCCGATGACCGAATCAGCTATCTGGGTCAGCCCGATGCCGAGGCCCGTGACGCCGGTGGCAATCGCCGGTCACGAGCTGTCGGCGCTGGTGCGGGATCTGGCGGCCGACACGTCCCTGGATGACAGCGTCCGGGAGCGGTTGGCCCGATGTCGCGATCTCGTGGTGGGTCTGGACCCTTACCTCGAGGCGTGTACGACGCCGGAGTCACCGGACCTGAGTCGCCTCGCCGCCCGTACCCGAGAGGAGTCCTGGGCCGATCGAGCAGGCAGCTCTGCCGGTGGTGGGGGCTGCGGTGTTCTGGAGCAGGAGATGCTCTCGGGGCATGTCGAGGGTCAGTTCCTGAAGATGCTCGTGCATGCTACGGGCGCCTCGCGGGTGCTGGAGATCGGCATGTTCACCGGATACTCGGCGCTCGCAATGGCCGAGGCGATGGGGCCGGACGGGTCGATCGTGGCGTGCGAGATCGATGCGTACGCCGCCGACATCGCGCGGGAGTGTTTTGCGGACTCCACCGCCGGCTACAAGGTGGATGTGCGGGTCGCCCCCGCCCTGGAGACGCTGGCGTCCTTGTCGCAGTCCGGCGAGCAGTTCGAGTTGGTGTTCATCGACGCCGACAAAGCCGGCTACGGGGAGTACCTGGCGGCTGTGCTGGATTCGGATCTACTGACACCGCAAGGCCTGATCTGCGTCGACAACACGCTGATGCAGGGCGAGCCGTGGCGGACAGGGAAGCCGGGGCAGCCCGGTGGCAACGGCGCGGCAATCGCCAGGTTCAACGAGATGGTGGCTTCTGACGCCCGCGTCGAGCAGGTGCTGTTGCCGCTGCGAGACGGACTGACCTTGATTCGCAGGACCGATACCTGAGCAGCCGCGCCGGGTGACCGGCCGTTGCCACCAAGAGGAGAGCAGACATGCAGACCACTGCACTGGACCCGATCGGAATGCAGGTACGGGGCCTGGATCTCGCAACCATAGATGCCGACACCGTCGGCCAGTTGCAGGGCCTGTTGGCCCGGCACGGTGTTCTGGTCTTCCCGGATCAGGACATCAGCGACACTGTCTTCACGCGCTTTCTGCGTTCGTTCGGGACCATGACGTTCTCGGTGGGCGAGACCCCGGTCGAGGGCCATGAGGACCTCAACCTGATCAGCAATGTCGGTCGCAAGGTGCCGCCCAAAAGTGAATTCCACGTCGACACCAGTTACGTGAGCAGGCCCCCGGCCTACACGGCACTGCGTGCGGTACAGATTCCCAGCGAGGGCGGCCAGACACTCTTCTCCAACCAGTACCGCGCCTACGAGACGCTTCCGGACGACGTCAAAGGTGATCTGCGGGACCGTACGATCACCCACGTGGTGACCGGGCTGGAACTTGGCGAGGACGAGGAGCGCTCGGCGCAGCATCCGATCTTCCGCCAGCACCCCGTCACCGGTGACGTGTCGCTGTATCTGACAACTGCCAAACGCTGTGAATCAGTCAGCGGCATGGGCCAGGAACAGTCGAGGGAAATTGTGGACTATCTGCTGGCGCACTCCACTGCCGATGACAACCTCTACCGACACTCCTGGGCGGCCGGAGATGTTGTCATGTGGGACAACGGATGCGTGCTGCATCGTGCGGACCATTCCGGGGTGGTGGGTGACCGGGTCATGCACCGCGGAATGGTCGCGGATTACCCGCAGTCGGTGCCCGCGTGATCGGTGCCGCCGTTCGCTCCACCCTGAAGACGACGGCAGCGCTCGCGGTACTGCAGGTCGCGCTGCCGCTCAACCTGCTCTGGACAGCGGGGGCGTTGGTCCGACCACGGTCGATGCAGGCAGTTCTGCCTGAGGCCAGCGAGCGTAGAACCATCCTGATCAGCGGCGGCAAGATGACCAAAGCACTTGCGCTGGCCCGCGCATTCCACAACGCAGGCCATCGTGTGGTCCTGGTGGAGGCAGCCAAATACCGGTTCACCGGGCACCGCTTTTCTTTCGCCGTAGCAAAGTTCTACACGGTGCCTGCGCCGACCGATCCCCGGTACGCCGATGCCCTGCTGCAGATCGTGCGCGCTGAGAAGGTGGATGTCTACATCCCGGTGTGTGCGCCGGCCGCCTCGTATCCCGATGCAATGGCAGGTGAGCTCCTCGCGCCGTACTGCGAGGTGGTGCACGGCACTCCGGCGCAGATCATGGCGCTGGACGACAAATTCGAGTTCTCAGCGATGGCGCGTGAGGCGGGGGTCCGGGTGCCCGAGTGTTTCCGGATCACCTCCGAGCAACAGCTGCGTGACTTCGACTTCGGATCGGGGCAGACGTCCTACGTGCTGAAGAATCTCGCGTACGACCCGGTCAATCGACTCGACCTGACGCGGTTGCCGACGCCGGATGAGAGCACGCTGGACGCTTTCCTGGCAGGCAAAACGATCTCGGCGGAGAATCCGTGGATCCTGCAGGAGTTCATTCCTGGGCGGGAGTACTGCACGCACGGAACGGTACGCGCCGGGCGGGTACAGGTGTACTGCTGCTGTCCTTCCTCCGCGTTCCAGATCAACTACGAATCGGTGGACAAACCTCGCATCCAGGAGTGGGTGACGACGTTCGTGGCGCACCACGAACTGACCGGGCAGATGTCGTTCGACTTCATTGAATCCTCGCGGGACGGATCGATCTACGCGATCGAGTGCAACCCGCGCACCCACTCGGCGATCACGATGTTCTACGACCAGAGTGAGCAGCTGGCCGGCGCCTACCTGCAGGACGGCCACCCGCTGGTCACACCCACGCCTGCCAGCAAGCCGACGTACTGGATCTATCACGAGGTATGGCGGCTGCTCACCGGATACGGTCCGGTGCGGGAGCGGCTGCGCGTCATCGCCGAGGGCAAGGACGCGATCTTCGACGTAGCTGATCCGATGCCCTTCCTGCTGGTGCATCACCTGCAGATCCCCTCGCTGCTGTTGACGAACCTGGTGACCTGCAAGGAATGGATCAAGGTGGACTTCAATATCGGCAAAATCGTCCAGGCGGCGGGGGACTGAGGCCATGACCACGCGTGTACTGCACCTGGCCGGCTCACCGGTGAGCGATTTCTATGCCGACCTGTCGCGGCTCTATGCCTCGGATGCGCTCGCTGCGACTGCCGATCCGGCGCGTTACGAGATGGTCCCCGCATACGTGCTGCCGGGCGGGCAGTGGTGTTTCCCGACGGACCTGAGCCACCAGGCGATCGACGACGCCCCGCGGATGACGGTCGGCGCGGCGGTGCAGCGGCTGACCCAGTCGGGGTTGGATGCTGTGCTCCCGCAGCTGTTCTGTATCCCCGGTATGACCGCGTACCGGGGACTCCTGGAAGTGATCGGGTTGCCTTATCTCGGCAATCGGCCCGACACGATGGCCCTGGGTGCCCACAAGGCGCGCGCCCGGGCAGTAGTGGCAGCGGCAGGTGTGCAGGTGCCCGAGGGGGAGTCGCTGCGGGTCGGTGACCACCCGACGCTGACTCCGCCCGTCGTGGTCAAGCCTGTCGATGCCGACAATTCGCTCGGAATCAGCCTGGTCCGCCGCGACAGCGAGTACGACGCGGCACTGGCACTGGCGTTCGAGTACTCCGACACGGTGCTGGTGGAGGCCTATGTCGAGCTGGGCAGGGAAGTGCGTGCCGGCATCTTCGAGCGGGACGGTGAACTCGTGCCGCTGCCGCTGGAGGAATACAACGTCGATGCGGATCGCAAGCCGATCCGCGACCACGCCGACAAGATCGGATCGGCTGACGACGGAGACCTGCGGCTGATGGCCAAAGATGTCGAGCACGCCTGGATACTGCCGACCGACGACCCGGCGACGCAACCCGTGTGGGCGGCAGCTCTGGCCTGTCACCAGGCAATGGGTGCCCGTCACTACAGCCTTTTCGACTTTCGGATCGATCCGCTTGGCCGACCGTTCTTCCTGGAAGCCAGCCTCTACTGCTCGTTCGCGAACTCCAGCGTGCTCGCCGTGATGGCCAAAGCCGCTGGTATCGAGGTACCCGAGCTATTTGCCATCACCCTCGCGCAGACGTTGAATTCCTGACGCCTGCCAGGGTGGGCGAGCCGGCTCGGATTCCGTCGAGATGTCAATTTCGGAGCATTTTTATGCTCAACGACCCTCCGATACTGACATCTCGCAGTGGCAGCGCGCCCGTGGGATGCCCCCAGGTCAGCGCCGTTGCTGCAGGCTCGATTTGGAGCGAGCCGCGCCCTCTGGCAGACTGCTCAAGTTGCTTGACGCGTGGGTGTCGATCAGCACAGGCCAGTTCGCATGTTCTCCGGAGCGTGCGAGGGCAGGTGCCTCGCTCCCGCCGCCTTTCACTCCTGAGGTTCGTGGCCCAATGGCTGCGAACCGGTAGTGCAGGGAAGCGCAGGCTGGGTCCATCCGGATCCGAGAACACCCCCGGGTTAGAAGTACCGTTCAGCGCGTCGATCCGGCGTGAGGGCGACACACCCGAGCGCGGGGGTCGGAGCAGTCCGGCGGACTACAAGTTCTTTTCACAGGCAAGATGACGGCGAGAGAGAGACGCACTCAGATGGCGGGACAGAAGATCCGCATCCGGCTGAAGTCGTATGACCACGAGGTCATCGACAGCTCGGCGCGCAAGATCGTCGACACGGTTACCCGTGCCGGCGCAACAGTCGTAGGCCCGGTGCCGCTGCCGACGGAGAAGAACGTGTTCTGCGTTATCCGTTCGCCGCACAAGTACAAGGACAGCCGCGAACACTTCGAGATGCGCACCCACAAGCGTCTCATCGACATCATTGACCCGACTCCGAAGGCCGTCGATTCGCTTATGCGTCTGGACCTGCCGGCGGATGTCAACATCGAGATCAAGCTCTAGATCGGTAGGTGACTCACTCATGACACACACGACTGAGCGCCCCGTGAAGGGCGTTCTCGGCAAGAAGCTCGGCATGACCCAGGTGTGGGATGCCAACAACAAGCTCATTCCCGTCACCGTGGTGCAAGCAGGCCCGTGCGTCGTCACCCAGGTGCGTGGCGAGGGCGAGGGCTACCACGCGGTGCAGCTCGCCTATGGCGAGATCGACCCGCGCAAGGTGACCAAGCCGATGCTCGGACACTTCGAGAAGGCTGGGGTCACACCCCGCCGCCACCTGGTGGAAATCCGCACGGCGGACGCCGCGCAGTATCAGCTCGGCCAGGACGTCACGGCGGAAGCCTTTGGCGACGGCCAGGTGGTCGATGTCATCGGCACGACCAAGGGCAAGGGATTCGCAGGCGTCATGAAGCGCCACGGCTTCCACGGCGTCAGTTCGTCCCACGGTTCGCACAAGAACCACCGCAAGCCTGGTTCGATCGGTGGCTGCGCCACTCCGGGCCGTGTCTTCAAAGGTATGAAGATGGCCGGCCGGATGGGTGGCGAACGCCAGACCACACAGAACCTGACCATTCACGCGGTCGACGCCGAGCGCGGCGTACTGCTCATCAGGGGTGCCGTTCCCGGCCCCAAGGGTGGGCTCGTGCTGGTGCGCACTGCGGCCAAGTCGACGCAGAAAGGCGCATGATCGCCATGACTACGCTCGACATTCAGACTCCCGCCGGTAAGACCGATGGAACAGTTGAACTGCCCGCCGAGATCTTCGACGTCGCAACCAACGTCCCGTTGATCCACCAGGTCGTCGTTGCGCAGCTCGCTGCTGCACGACAGGGCACGCACTCCACCAAGACCCGCGGCGAAGTCCGTGGTGGTGGCCGCAAGCCTTACAAGCAGAAGGGCACCGGCCGCGCCCGTCAGGGTTCGACCCGCGCTCCGCAGTTCGCAGGCGGTGGCGTCGTTCACGGCCCGAAGCCGCGTGACTACAGCCAGCGAACCCCGAAGAAGATGAAGGCTGCTGCCCTGCGCGGAGCATTGTCGGACCGGGCACGCCACGGCCGAATTCACGTCTACACGGGGCTCGTCGACGGCGACTCGCCTTCGACCCGCACCGCCGCGACACTGCTCGGCAATGTCAGTGAGCGCAAGAACCTCCTGGTCGTGCTGGGTCGCGATGAGCGCAACTCGCTGCTCTCGGTCCGCAACCTGGAAGCCGTGCACACGCTGTACGCCGACCAGTTGAACACCTACGACGTGCTCTGCGCGGACGACCTGGTATTCACCAAGGCAGCGCTGGATGCATTCCTTGCCGGACCGCTACAGGCCGCCAAGATCACGGAGGACGCGAAATGACCAGCCGGATCCACAACAAGGACCCCCGCGACATCCTGATCAAGCCGGTTGTCTCGGAGAAGTCGTACGCCCTGATGGATGAGGGTAAGTACACCTTCGAGGTCGACCCGCGGTCGAACAAGACCGAGATCAAGATTGCTGTCGAGAAGATCTTCGAAGTCAAGGTCGACTCGGTGCACACGCTCAACCGCAAGGGCAAGACGCGTCGGACCAAGGCCGGTCTCGGCAAGCGCAAGGACACCAAGCGCGCGATCGTCTCCCTCAAGGAAGGTGCGATCGACATCTTCGGCACCGTCAGCTGACCGGCTGAGTTGCTGAAATGCATTTCGCACACATGGACTTCGAGGGACAAGGACGTAAGGACAAGTAATGGCTATCCGCAAGTACAAGCCGACAACGCCGGGACGGCGTGGGTCGAGCGTGGCGGACTTCGTCGAGGTGACTCGCTCGACACCGGAGAAGTCTCTGGTTCGCCCGCTCACCAAGACCGGTGGTCGCAACTCAGCAGGTCGGATCACAACCCGACACATCGGTGGTGGCCACAAGCGCGCCTACCGGTTGATCGACTTCCGTCGCAATGACAAGGACGGCGTGCCGGCCAAGGTCGCGCACATCGAATACGACCCCAACCGCACGGCGCGTATCGCGCTGCTGCATTACGCCGACGGCGAGAAGCGCTACATTATCGCCCCGAACAAGTTGCGTCAGGGCGACCCGATCGAGAACGGCCCTTCGGCCGATATCAAGCCCGGTAACAGCCTGCCGTTACGCAACATCCCGACCGGTACGGTGCTGCACTGCATCGAGCTGCGTCCAGGTGGCGGCGCCAAGATCGCCCGTTCTGCCGGTACCCGCGTGCAGCTGGTCGCCAAGGAAGGTGCTTACGCGCAGTTGCGGATGCCCTCTGGTGAGATCCGCAACGTCGACGTCCGCTGCCGCGCCACTATCGGCGAGGTCGGTAACGCCGAGCAGAGCAATATCAACTGGGGCAAGGCCGGCCGGATGCGGTGGAAGGGCAAACGCCCGACCGTCCGTGGTGTCGCCATGAACCCGGTAGACCACCCGCACGGTGGTGGTGAGGGTAAGACTTCCGGTGGACGTCACCCGGTCAGCCCGTGGGGACAGGCCGAAGGCCGTACCCGCCGCCCGAACAAAGAGAGCGACAAGCTCATCGTGCGTCGCCGTCGTACTGGAAAGAAGAAGCGGTAAGACATGCCACGTAGCCTGAAAAAGGGTCCCTTCGTGGACGACCACCTGCAGAAAAAGGTGGATGTCCAGAACGAAGCAGGCACCAAGAACGTGATCAAGACCTGGTCCCGCCGGTCGATGATCACCCCCGACATGCTCGGCCACACGCTGGCTGTGCACGACGGCCGCAAACACGTCCCGGTCTTCGTGACCGAGTCGATGGTCGGTCACAAACTCGGCGAGTTTGCACCGACCCGGACCTTCAAGGGTCACGAGAAGGACGACCGGAAGGGGCGCCGCCGCTGATCGCGGTGCAACAGTGATGACTACTACAGACACCATCTCCGAAGGGAGTGCGATGCAGGCCGAAGCTTCTGCCCGGTATGTCCGGGTGACGCCCCAGAAGGCCCGGCGTGTCGTGGACATGATCCGCGGCAAGCAGGTCTCGGACGCCATCAACGTGCTCACATTCGCTCCCCAGACGGCGAGCGAGCCGGTGCTGAAGGTGCTTCGCAGCGCCGTGGCCAACGCCCGCTTCACTGCCGACAAGTACTCGCAGGCATTCGACGAGCGGACCCTCGTGGTCACGGTCGCATATGTCGACGAAGGTCCCACCATGAAGCGGTTCCGACCGCGGGCACAGGGCCGTGCGAGCCAGATCCTCAAGCGCAGCAGTCACATCACGGTGCAGGTGACTCAGCCCGTCAACAACACCGAGAAAGGTCGCCGGTAGTCATGGGCCAGAAAGTCAACCCGAACGGTTTCCGTCTCGGCATCACCACCGAGCACAAGAGCCGCTGGTACGCCGACAGCAACAAGCCCGGTCAGCGATACCGCGATTACGTCAAGGAAGACGTTGCCATCCGGCGCCTCATGTCCAAGGGCATGGAGCGCGCGGGCATCAGCCGGGTAGAGATCGAGCGCACCCGTGACCGGGTCCGGATCGACATCCACACCGCTCGCCCGGGTATCGTCATCGGCCGCCGCGGCGCCGAGGCCGACCGGCTGCGCGGCGAGCTGGAGAAGCTCACCGCGAAGCAGGTACAGCTGAACATCCTCGAGGTCAAGAACCCAGAGGCCGACGCTCAGCTGGTCGCACAGGGTATCGCCGAGCAGTTGACCGCTCGGGTGAACTTCCGTCGTGCGATGCGCAAGGGCATGCAGTCCAGCCAGCGCGCGGGTGCCAAGGGCATCCGGGTGAAGGTGTCCGGTCGACTCAACGGCGCCGAGATGAGCCGCGCCGAGTTCTACCGCGAAGGCCGCGTACCGCTGCACACGCTGCGCGCGAACATCGACTACGGCTTCTACGAGGCCAAGACGACGTTCGGCCGCATCGGTGTGAAGGTGTGGATCTACAACGGTGACATCACGGCAAAGGAGCTCGCCCGCGAGCAGGCCGCGGCCCCGTCACGGCCGGCACGTCGCCGTGATGACCGTGGACCCCGCACCGGTCCTGGTGCAGATCGCGGCGCCAGCCGTCCTCGTCGTGACGACGCTCCCGCTACTGCAGAGAGTGCGCCCGCAGCTGCTGGCGCATCCACTGAGGGGGTGCAGGCCTGATGTTGATTCCCCGTCGTGTGAAGCACCGCAAGCAGCACCACCCAGGTCGCAGCGGCGCCGCCAAGGGCGGCACGCGCGTTACGTTCGGTGACTTCGGTATCCAGGCTCTCGAGCCCGCTTACGTCACCAACCGCCAGATCGAGTCCGCTCGTATCGCAATGACCCGTCACATCAAGCGTGGCGGCAAGGTGTGGATCAACATCTACCCCGACCGCCCGATCACCAAGAAGCCTGCGGAGACGCGGATGGGTTCTGGTAAGGGCTCGCCCGAGTGGTGGGTTGCGAACGTCAAGCCCGGTCGGGTCATGTTCGAGCTGTCCGGTGTATCCGAAGATGTTGCACGCGAGGCCCTGCGCCTGGCGATGCACAAGTTGCCGATGAAGTGTCGCTTCGTCGCGCGTGAAGGTGGTGACTTCTGATGGCTACCGGTTCCAAGGACCTCATGCCGGAGGCGCTACGCGAGTTCGATGACGAGCGCCTCGACGAAGAGTTGGGCAAAGCAAAGCAGGAGCTGTTCAACCTGCGCTTCCAGTCCGCAACGGGCCAGTTGGAGAACAACTCCCGCCTGCGGGCAGTCCGCAAGGATATTGCCCGTATCTACACCGAGATGCGTGAACGTGAGCTCGGTATCGGCCAGGCTCCGCCTGCCTCGAAATCGTCGAAGGTGAGCTGACATGACTGACACAGAGAACAGTGCGCAGGAGAAGACCGTGACTGACAGCGAGCGCAACTACCGCAAGACGCGGCAGGGCTACGTGGTCAGCGACAAGATGGACAAGACCGTTGTGGTCGAGGTCGAAGACCGGGTCAAGCACCCGCTCTACGGCAAGGTCATCCGCACCACCCGCAAGGTGAAGGCGCACGACGAGACCAATGACTGCGGTATCGGCGACCGCGTGCAGATCATGGAGACCCGCCCGCTCTCAGCGCAGAAGCGCTGGCGCGTGGTGGAGATCCTCGAACGCGCCAAGTAGACCATCAACGGTCTGCCCTACTCCGGTACTCATCGGAGAGCGACGGGCAGCCAGCGTGACCGCACCTCAAACCACTAGTTCCGCAAGGCTCACCCGTCGCGGTGAGAACCAGTGAGACGACAGGAGACAAACCAGTGATCCAGCAGGAGTCGCGACTTCGAGTCGCCGACAACACCGGTGCCAAGGAGATCTTGTGCATTCGGGTTCTCGGCGGTTCAGGCCGTCGTTACGCCGGCATCGGTGACACCATCGTGGCGACCGTCAAGGACGCCATCCCCGGTGGCAACGTGAAGAAGGGTGACGTCGTCAAGGCGGTCATCGTTCGCACCCGCAAGGAGCGTCGTCGGGTGGACGGTTCCTACATCCGCTTCGACGAAAACGCAGCAGTGATCCTCAAGGGTGACGGTGACCCTCGCGGTACCCGCATCTTCGGCCCGGTGGGCCGTGAGTTGCGCGAGAAGCGCTTCATGAAGATCATCTCGCTCGCCCCGGAGGTGCTCTGAGCCATGGCTATGAAGAAGAAGATCCAGGTCGTCAAGAAGCCGACCATGAGGATCAAGAAGAACGACCTGGTCCAGGTCATCACCGGACGGTCTCAGGCCAACGGTGGAGACAAGGGCAAGCAGGGCAAGGTCATCGAGGTCTTCCCCGAGCGCCAGCGGGTGCTCGTCGAGGGCATCAACCGGGTGACCAAGCATGTCCGCGCCGGTCAGCCGGGCGGCGGTGCTGGTGGCCTGGAGGTCGTCGAGGCGCCTATCCACGTGAGTAACGTCGCTGTGGTGGACCCCGAGTCCGGTAGGCCTACCCGTATTCGTATGCGAGTCGAGCAGGTCGAACGCGATGGCCGGATGAAGACCGTCCGTACCCGCGTCGCCGTTCGTTCCGGAAAGGATCTGTGATGACTGCAACTGCTACTGAGCCCACTGCCTCCGCGGCGACCACGCCCCGGATGAAGACTCGCTACAACGCCGAAATCAAGCCGGCTCTGCGTGAACAGTTCGATTTTGCGAACATCATGCAGGTGCCCGGCGTGGTGAAGGTTGTCGTGAACATGGGTGTCGGCGATGCTGCCAGAGACTCCAAGATCATCGACGGCGCAATCACCGACCTTTCGGCGATCACCGGCCAGAAGCCGGCCGTGACACGGGCGCGCAAGTCGATCGCACAGTTCAAGTTGCGTGAGGGTATGCCGATCGGCTGCCACACCACCTTGCGCGGCGACCGGATGTGGGAGTTCCTGGACCGGTTGGTCTCCACTGCCCTTCCCCGGATCCGTGACTTCCGTGGCCTGTCGCCGAAGCAGTTCGACGGCAACGGCAACTACACATTCGGTCTGACCGAGCAGTCGGTGTTCCACGAGATCGATCAGGACCGTATCGACCGGGTCCGAGGTATGGACATCACGGTCGTGACGACCGCCAGTAACGATGACGAGGGCCGAGCGCTACTGCGTGCACTGGGCTTCCCGTTCAAGGAGAAGTGACCCATGGCTAAGACCGCACTGGTCAAGAAGGCCGAGCGCAAGCCGAAGTTCGCCGTCCGCGGGTACACCCGTTGTCAGCGGTGCGGTCGCCCGCACGCTGTCTACCGCAAGTTCGGGCTCTGCCGCATCTGCCTTCGCGAGATGGCGCACCGCGGCGAGCTGCCCGGCATCAAGAAGAGCTCCTGGTAGACCTTCGCTCGAGGGTTCCCGCTGTGCTCAGTTGATGGGCGATAGCAGGGATCCACTGCACGTTTCACGTCGATGAGTGAGCCTCATGAGTCGACAGTCACTACGAACTACACCGTAGGTCGCTCACGGATGTCCCGTGAATCCGAAACCCCGGTGAGGAAGGGCAATGAAGCCCAATGACCATGACCGATCCGATCGCGGACATGTTGACGCGCGTCAGGAACGCCAATTCGGCGCACCATGACTCGACGTCCATGCCGTTCTCGAAGTTGAAGTCGCACATCGCGGAGATCCTGGAAGCCGAGGGCTACATCGGTGGCTTCCGCGTCGAGGATGCCGAGGTGGGCAAGACGCTCATCGTCGACCTTAAGTACGGCCCGAACCGGGAGCGCTCCATTGCAGGCGTTCGCCGCGTATCCAAGCCCGGTCTGCGGGTTTACGCCAAGTCCACGAACATGCCTCGCGTGCTCGGTGGCCTCGGCGTTGCAATCGTGTCCACGTCTTCCGGTCTACTGACCGACCGGCAGGCAGCCAACAAGGGCGTTGGCGGGGAAGTCCTCGCCTACGTCTGGTGACCAGGAACTAAGGAGGAGTTAAACGATGTCTCGTATTGGACGTCTCCCCGTTCCGGTCCCTACCGGAGTGGACGTAGCGATCGACGGTCGCACGATCAGTGTCAAGGGCCCGAAGGGTCAGCTCGGTCTGACATTGCCCGAGCCGATCACGGTCGCCAAAGATGAGGGTGTACTGCAGGTATCGCGGCCCAACGACGAGCGCGCATCGCGTGCCCGCCACGGGCTCACCCGCAGCCTGATCAACAACATGGTCGTCGGTGTGACCGAGGGTTACACCAAGAAGCTGGAGATCCACGGCACCGGTTACCGAGTGACCGCCAAGGGATCCGATCTCGAGTTCGCGCTCGGGTACAGCCACTCGATCACCATCACCGCGCCTGAGGGCATTGCCTTCACGGTCGAGAACCCCACCCGGTTCTCGGTGACTGGTATCGACAAGCAACTCGTCGGCGAAGTGTCGGCGAACATCCGCAAGTTGCGCAAGCCCGACCCGTACAAGGCAAAGGGCGTTCGCTACGAAGGCGAGCACATCCGCCGCAAGGTCGGAAAGGCTGGTAAGTGAGCCATGGCTAAAGCAAAGATCACGAAGCGTTCCAGCAGCAAGCAGGCGGCCCGCAAGCGCCGTCACGCTCGCCTACGCAAGCGCATCTCCGGTACCTCGACGTGCCCGCGTCTGGTGGTGTCCCGCTCGGCGAAGCACGTTTTCGTGCAGGTCGTCGACGATGGCATCGGTCAGACCCTCGCATCTGCCTCCACGATGGAAGCAGACCTGCGCGGCTCTGAGGGTGACAAGACAGCAAAGGCCAAGCAGGTGGGCCAGCTTGTCGCTGCCCGCGCGAAGGATGCCGGTGTGCAAGCCGTTGTCTTCGACCGCGGTGGTAACAAGTACGCCGGCCGAGTCGCGGCGATCGCCGATGGCGCCCGCGAGGGCGGTCTGAAGCTATGACCGCGTTCATCTGCACGGCTTCAAACACGAAGGTGAGGAACCACTGATGGCTGGACCCCAGCGTCGAGGTGCCGGTGGCCCCCCCCAGGGCGCCGCATCCGGTGGCAATGCCGCCAACTCCGCCGGTGGCAACGCCGGCAATGACCGTGGCGGCCGCGCAGGTGGCGGCGGCCGTGGTGGTAACGACCGTGGTGGCCGTGGTGGCCGTGGCGGGGATGAGCGCAACCAGTACCTGGAGCGCGTTATCACCATCAACCGGGTATCCAAGGTTGTCCAGGGTGGTCGTCGGTTCAGTTTCACCGCGCTCGTCGTGGTCGGAGATGGACAGGGCACCGTCGGAGTCGGCTATGGCAAGGCCAAAGAGGTCCCGTCCGCGATTGCCAAGGGTGTTGAGGAAGCGAAGAAGAACTTCTTCCGCGTCCCGATGATCGGCGACACCATCCCGCACCCGTTCCAGGGTGAGGCTGCAGCAGGTGTTGTCCTGTTGAAGCCGGCATCGCCTGGTACCGGTGTCATCGCCGGTGGCCCGGTGCGCGCCGTGCTGGAGTGCGCGGGCATCCACGACGTGTTGTCCAAGTCGCTCGGCTCGGACAACGCGATCAACATCGTGCACGCCACCGTGGCTGCGCTGAAGGGTCTGGAACGGCCCGAGGCCGTCGCGGCTCGTCGCGGCATGCCGCTGGACCACGTTGCTCCTCCCCGGATGCAGCGTGCGATGGCAGAGGCGGCTGCAGCAGCGAAGGCAGGTGCCTGATGGCGTCGCTGAAAGTGACCCAGATCCGTTCCGACATCGGTGGCAAACCCAAGCACCGCGAGACCCTTCGTTCACTGGGTCTGCATCGGATCGGTGAGACCGTCGTCAAGGAGGATCGTCCCGAGTTCCGTGGGATGGTTCGATCGGTCGCCCACCTGGTGACCGTCGAGGAGACTGACTGATGAGTGAGAGCAAGAGCACGACAGGCACCGTGGCCCCGTCGGCTGCGCGTGAGCACGCCCTGAAGGTCCACCACCTGCGTCCTGCGCCGGGAGCCAAGACGGCCAAGACCCGTGTCGGTCGTGGTGAGGGTTCGAAGGGTAAGACCGCCGGACGTGGCACCAAGGGCACCAGTGCCCGTTATCAGGTGCCCGCCACATTCGAGGGTGGCCAGACGCCGTTGCACATGCGACTGCCGAAGCTGCGTGGTTTCAAGAACCCCGCGAAGGTCACCTTCCAGGTCGTCAACCTGGACAAGATCACCGCGTTGTTCCCTGAGGGCGGCTCCATCGGTACGCAGGAGCTTGTGGCCAAGGGCGCGGTTCGCAAGGGCGCCCCGGTCAAGGTGCTGGGTACCGGCGAGATCGGTGTGACGGTGCAGTTGACCGTCGCGGCCTTCTCCCAGTCGGCCAAGGAAAAGATCGAGGCAGCGGGCGGATCGATTTCCGCATCCTGACCCACACGTCTCGACAGTGACGTGACCACCGTGCGCCCCGGGCCTGCGGGACACTCATCAGAGGGTCTCGCGCCCGGGGCTCACGTATGCCGGGTATTGTCACCCCGGTGACCGGGACGGATCCCGTTCCGTCGTCGTCTGTATCCGCCGAGTGCCACGGCAGTCCGGCTGCTCGCAGAACGTAGGTCCGACCCGCCGGGTCGACCGTTGTAGGAGGACCCTGTTGCTCACCGCCCTGGCCCGCGCGTTCAAGACGCCGGAACTGCGAAAGAAGATCCTGTTCACCCTCATGGTGATGGCGATCTTCCGTCTGGGATCGCATATCCCGACACCCGGCATCAGCCTGCCGTTGATCCAGGCATGTCAGAAGGGTGCGACGTCCAATCAGAGCTTCCTCGGGTTGGCGAACCTCTTCTCAGGTGGTGCGCTGCTGCAGTTGTCGGTTTTCGCGCTCGGGATCATGCCGTACATCACCGCGAGCATCATCGTTCAGCTGCTCACGGTGGTCATTCCACGCTTCGAGGAATTGAAGAAGGAAGGCCAGGCGGGGCAGACCAAGATGACGCAGTACACGCGTTACCTCACCATCGGTCTTGCGTTACTGCAGTCCGCGACGTTGGTAACAGCGGCCAAGGCAAACCCGTCCTCTCTGCTGGGCGGCGACGCCAGCAGTTGCCCGACGATCATGCCCCAGCAGGGGATCTTCAACATCGTCCTGATGGTGCTGGTCCTGACAGCCGGCACCGGCCTGATCATGTGGCTCGGTGAGCAGATCACCGAGCGCGGTATCGGCAACGGAATGTCGCTCCTGATCCTGACGGCCATCGCCGCGCAGGTGCCCGGCTCGGTCTGGGCCATTCACAGCCAGGGCTGGGGCAAGTTCATCGTTGTCGTCGTCATGGGTCTGGCCATCACCGTGGCCGTCGTCTTCGTGGAGAACTCCAACCGGCGCATCCCGGTGCAGTACGCGAAGAAGATGGTCGGTCGCCGGATGTACGGCGGAATGTCCACCTACCTGCCGCTCAAGGTGAACATGGCGAATGTGATCCCGATCATCTTCGCAACATCCCTGCTGTCCCTGCCGGTGCTGCTCGCTGGTTTCGCCCAGCCCAGTAACCGCAGTAAGCCCCCACCCGGATGGGCGCGATGGGTGCTGGAGAATCTGGCGCGTGGTGACAACTGGTCCTACATGCTGCTCTCAACGGTGCTCGTCGTGTTCTTCACGTTTTTCTACGTGTCGGTGACCTACCAGCCCGAAGAGGTGTCGGACAACCTCAAATCGGCCGGGTCGTTCATCCCGGGTGTGCGTGCGGGTAAGGCAACATCGGAGTACCTCAACTACGTGTTGACCCGCATTACGGTGGTCGGCGCGCTGTATCTGGGCATTTTGGCGTTGATCCCGCTGATAGCCCTCGCTATGGTCGGTGCCAACTCCAACTTCCCGTTCGGCGGTGCATCCATCATCATCCTCGTAGGCGTGGGGTTGGAGACGGTCAAACAGGTTGACGCCAAACTTCAGCAGCACCACTACGAAGGGTTCCTGCGCTGATGCGACTGATCATTCTGGGTCCGCCAGGGGCGGGTAAAGGCACGCAGGCCCAGCGGCTGTGCGACCGGCACGGCATACCGCACGTGTCCACCGGTGATATCTTCCGGGCCAACATCAAGGACGAGACGCCGTTGGGCCTTGAGGTCAAGGGCATCCTGGACGCAGGCGGTTATGTCACCGACGAGGTCACCAATCGGATCGTCGCCGACCGGCTCGGTCACGATGACGCGGCAGCTGGGTTTCTGCTCGACGGATACCCCCGCACCACTGTCCAGGTCGATGCGCTGGACGAGCTGCTCGCTGCGACCGGGCACAGCGTCGACGGGGTACTGCGCCTGACGGTGGACGACGATGAGCTGGTCTCCCGGCTCGCCGAGCGTGCAAAGACGTCCGGGCGGGCGGATGACTCCGAGCAGGTCATTCGCGAACGCCAGCAGATCTACAACAAGGAGACCTCCCCGTTGGCGCAGACCTACTCCCAACGGGGACTCCTGCACGAGGTTGATGGGATGGGCGAGGTCGACGAGGTGACCGCTCGAATCGAAGCAACGCTGGACGCACTGTCGGCCGGCGGCTGACGGGTTCAGTGCACTGTGTTCGGTAGGGAACGTCTCCCGGTCAAGACGCCACAGCAGTTGCTCACGATGCGAGCGGCTGGGCTGGTAGTCGGTAACTGTCTGGCCCACGTACGCGAACAGTCCCGAGCCGGTATGACGACGCAGCAGCTGGATCGACTGGCCGAGGCGTTCATCCGTGACGCCGGTGCTACTCCGAGCTTCCTGGGTTATCAAGGCTTCCCCGCAACGCTCTGCATCTCCGTCAATGACGAAGTGGTGCACGGAATACCGGGCGAGAGGGTGCTGGCCGCAGGGGATCTGGTGTCGGTGGACTGCGGTGCGATCGTCGACGGGTGGCACGGAGACGCAGCTGTCACGTTTCCGATCAGCGATTTTGCGGCTGCTTCCGACCGGGCCCTGACGACAACAACGTACGACGCGCTCTGGGCTGCGATTGCTGCTTTCCGTCCCGGCACGGGCGTCTACGACATCGGTGCGGTCATCGAGGACACCATTGCGGCCGGAGCTCAGCGGTGGAACGCCTCGGGATTGGATCTCGCCTTCGATACCGTCGATGGCTATACCGGTCACGGCATCGGTACGGCGATGCACATGGAGCCCACCGTGTACAACGAGCGGGTGCGCGGGTCGGGACCTACGATTCGCGAAGGCGCGACGGTGGCCATCGAGCCCATGGTCACGCTCGGCGGATTCGAGACGCACGAGCTCGAGGACGGCTGGACGGTTCTCACGGACGACGGCTCGCGCGCGGCACACTGGGAGCACACCGTGGCTGCCACTGCGGGCGGGCTGTGGGTACTGACCGCAATCGACGGCGGCGAGCGGGAACTCGCGGCCGTCGGAGCGCCGTACGGGCCACTGGGCTGAGGAAGAATGGCGAGGGTCTGCCCGGGGTGCGGGAGGCACGCTGCTCGTCAAGCGCCCTCGTGCTCAGCCTGCGGCGAGCCACTGGCAGTGCGCGCCACCGGGTCTGCGGTGCTCGCCACCAGCGCCGGTCGAAGCTACGTGGCACCCAGCGACGAGGCGGGTGCGCCGGCTACCCGCGCCCCGGGCGACGCTGAGTCGATCGGCGACCGCGTCGATGAAAATTCCGCCAGGAAGTTGACCTGGGGGACCCGGTGGATGGTGGCGGCAGGGGTGGTCGTCCTCAGCGTGTCCCTGAGCGCGTCGTACGTCGCACTCAGATCCACGCCTCCACGGGTGCCCGACGGCGTGGCATATGGTCGCGTACGGCTGTCGTCGGACCCCGGGTTGCGTTGGCAGCGCAACTTCGAACAGATCGCGCCGGATCTGGGGTGTCCGACAGCGGTGACCCAGGACAACCCCAGTGTCGACGCCTGCTCGGTCACTGCGAGCGCGACGGTCGATGGCCTCGTGGTGGTGGCGGTGCAGCGCTCCCAGCGGGCCGAGCTTGTCGGGCTTGCCACTCGTGACGGGTCCGTGAAATGGCGTCGACAGTCGCCCACGGGTTCGACCTACGACTGCATGGTGACCGGCGGTCGGTTGTGGTGTCTGAGCGTGCCGCTCTACTACCCGGTGATCGAGCACAACACCCCGAACGGCGCCACGGATGGAAGCTTCGATGTCCTCCCGCGGCGAAGCGCCGCTTATCGCAGCGCCAGCCTGGTCCGGCTGGAGCCGACTACGGGTGCCGTGGTGGCCGGCTCACCAGTGCCCGGGTCAGGTGTGGGAGCCGCCTTCGCAGGTGTGGGCAGGGGCGGTTTCTACGTCCTCGGGCGGGGGCCAACGCCCGCGGGCACCGTCGTTCGTTACTCCGGTCGGGGCGAAATGCAGTGGAGCCACCGGGTGACACTCGTGCTGCTCCAGTCGAGTTCCTCCACTCTGACCAGGCGGGTGGCGACACCGCAGGTACACGAGCTGCAGGGTCGGGCGCTGGTCTCACTCGCGCAGGTTGCCGGTCGGCAGGCAGCTTTCACCGTCGTAGGGGGCGCCCCGGTCCGGTCGGCGGTCGGCCACATCGTGACGGTGCTGGGTCGGACTGTCGTGAGTCAGGTGGGCAGTGGCACGCTGAGGGTCGATGGCCACGAGATACCGGAGAATGCGCTCGCCGTCCTCTCCGCTGACGACCGGTCGGGTGGGGAACCACTACTGGTGACGCAGTTCTCAGCGGTCGATCCGAACGGTCCGGGCGCCGCGGGTTCCGCCGGTTTCACCCTCCGGTCGCCGCCCCACCCGACCGTGGGCGGGCACAGTCTGCAGGCGCGGGATCAGCCTGTCGCCTACTGTGCTGGGGTTGTCCTCACGCTGGCCGACGGTGCCGTCGCTGGTTACGATTCGGTCAGCGGTGTGCGCCGCTGGACCGCGGGAGTGCTGGACGGAGCAGATCTGCAGGTGCGCTGCAACGGATCGCAGGTCGTGTTCGCGAATTCATATCAGGCGACGGCGTTCTCGCTGGACAGCGGGACACAGATCTGGACTGTTTCCTACCCGCTCGGATCCATCGTGACTGGTGGCGGATTCGGAGATCCACCGCAGGGACTACTTGCCGGCCCCTCGAACAACACGGGCCTGCCCACCGGAACGACGTCAGTGAGTTACCTGCGATGAATGTTCCCGGTGGCCGGGGCCGATCGAAGCTGGACACCTGATGCCCAGGATGTGCTCGGTGTGCGGGCTACGGGCTGCCCGTGGGGCGGTCGCGTGCGCGACGTGTGGCGAACCCTTTGCGGGGAGCGAGACCGTGTCGAGAGTGCTTGCGACCACCGCAGGTCGCAGTGCTGGTGCAGGTGCGGCGGACCTCCGCGGAGCCCAGCTCGGTGATGGGCCGGACGGTGACGGGCCGGACGGCAGCATCGTCCGCAGGTTGTCGCGGAACAGTCGGTGGGTGGTGGTCGCCAGTGTCCTGACCATCTGCTTATCGCTGAGCGCGACCTACGTTGCCCTGCGCGAAGCACCGCAACGCATCCCGGACCGCAACGCGTCCGGGCAGGTGCGGCTGTCCTCGGATCCGCAGGTGCGCTGGCAGCGCCCGCTCAATGACGTCGCTGCTGCGCTGGGCTGCCCGACTGCGTTGCCGTCCTCGTCATCTCCGGAGGACCCAGGTGGTCTCTTCGCCACGGATCTGTGTTCGGTCACCTCGAGCGCCATCGTCGGTGACGTAGTCGTCGTTGCGGTTCAACGCTCGCAGCGGGCAGAACTGGTCGGTCTCGTGCGCGAAACCGGTTCGGTCCGCTGGCACCGGGCTGCGCCCGCCGGTTCGACGTACGACTGCCTGGTGATCACCGGTCGGCTGTGGTGTCTCACCGTGCCGGTGTTCTACCAGGTGGTCGACAACACATCCCCGATCGACGGTGACCAATCAAGTTTCAGTAGCCACTCCGAGCGCAGCGCTGCCTATCGAGGCGCGACGATCAGCAGGGTGGATGTCGCCACTGGCGCGATCCTGCACAACTCTCAGGTTGCGGGTGCGCCCGAGGGCGCTGCGTTCGCGGGTGTAGGTACCGGTGGTTTCTACGTGCTCGGTCATGGGTTGCCGGACGAGGCAACGGTGGCGCGTTATTCGATGGGTGGCCAGCCACAGTGGAGCCACCGGGTTTCGCTGGTCCGGTTGCAGTCGAGTTTCTCGTTCGTGACGGGCCAGGTCGCGCATCCGCACGTCGTTGAGTTGCGGGGCCGGGCACTGGTCTCACTCGCGCAGGTCGCGGGTCGACAGGCAGTTTTTTCCGTCGCGGGGGGTGCGCCCGTCAGTGCGGGTGCCGGTCATGTCGTCACAGTCCTCGACAGGACCGTCGTGACACAGGTGGGCGATGGCGTATTGACGGTCGGTACGCGACGGATCCCAGAGAACGCGACCGCGGTTCTCTCGGCCGATGATCGCACTCGTGGTGAACCGCTGCTCGTGACGGTATTTTCATTTCCCGACCCCAGCGGACAGGACGGGTCGCTATCGACCGCGTATGTCGGCCGTTCGCCGTCGGACCCCGCCGCAGCTCCTCGACGCCTATCGCCCGGCGATCAACCGATCGCGATCTGCGGCGGGGTGATTGTCACCCTGGGCAGCTCGGTCTTGGCCGGGTACGACGCCGCTACCGGGGTCCGACGCTGGGTTGCGGACGGCGCGGCCGGCAACGACGTGCAGGCGCGATGCACCGACAGCCAGGTCGTCCTCGCGAACGGATATCGCATTTCGGGGTACTCGTTGCGGTCGGGTGCGAGTGCCTGGTCGCTCTCTATTCCGGTGAATTCATCGATCGGCGACAGCGGACTCGGTGACCCTTCAGACGGCATGGTCGTCGGCCTGTCCGGTGAGCTGAGCCTTCCAGGCGATCGGGGCGGGCTGAGCTACCTGCGCTGAGCAATCCGCATCCTCCTACGGCTGATTCACTGCACTAGCCGCCGGGACGGAATGCGGAGCCCATGGAGTCCAGTGCGCCATCGGCCACCGGCACGCGACCGTTCCTGGCAGCGGTCACCAATCTGGCGTGATCACGTTCGGTCTGGTCGGCATAGGCGAGGGCGAAGTGGCCCATTGCGCGGTCCAGGCTGGCGCCCTTTCCGACGTACCCGGCAATCATCGAGGCGCCGCTCGTCCGCGCGTGGCCTTTGGCCAGCAGGTGGCCGACGATGCCGGCATAGTCGGCCAGCGCGCGCCCATCCATCGAATCCAGGGCGATTGTGCCCTTCATGTTGCGGAACTGACGCACGTAGTACTGGCGGCGGTCGATCGTGGTCCAGCCCAGCAGCGGGTCACTCACAGTCTGCAGCGCCTGCTGGTATTCCACGACGCGCTGGCCCTGATGCCGGTGCCACGCCGAGTCGCCGTGTACGTACGTCGCCAGGACCGAACGACGGGCCTGCTTCATCTGCAGGAACACGACGTCGTCCGCGGAGGACCCCTCGAGTAACGCCACGTAGGCGCGTAGGCCGACGCTGCCTACTCCGACGACCTTGAGGGCCACATCCTGGATGGTGTACCCGCCCAACACCCGGGCCCAGTGCGGGGCCAACGTGGGTAGGTATCGGTCCAGCCCGGACGCGATCAGGTCAGCTTTGCTGTCGGTGACCCGGCGGATCAACGGCGGCTCTTCCACGATGTGGCGCTCGTCGCCCTGCTGATGGGTGAACTTGGGCAGGGCGCGGTCACTGGTGCGCTTCTTGGCGCGTCTGACCGAACGCTTGATCTCGTTGCGCAGCGACTTCTCGGTAGCGCTCTCATGCAGCCGCCCCACGTCCAGCCGGTTGTAGGAGCGCATCAATAACGGCTCGTGAGCCAGGAACCGCACTTCATCGCGGTACGCCGCCACGCACGACTCGACAGCGGTGCGGCACTGGCCCTCGCTCAGGCCGTTCTCCCGCCCGGCCACCCAGATGCTGGTGGTCAGTCGTCGTAGATCCCATTCCCATCCGCCGGGGTGGGCTTCGTCGAAGTCGTTGAGGTCGAGCACCAGCTCACCTTCGGGGGAGCCGTAGAAGCCGAAGTTGCCCAGGTGGGCGTCCCCGCAGATGACCGGTTGAATTCCGGTCGCTGCGAGATGAGCGACGTCCCATGCCATCACAACAGCCGCGCCGCGCAGGAAACCGTACGGCGAGGAGATCATCCGGCCCACCCGGATCGGGACCAGGTCATCGACTCGGCCGCGGT
>JALYUK010000022.1 GCA_030853805.1 Actinomycetota bacterium
TCATCGCGTACTGCGCCTGCTCCAGTGACGTCACGACAAACCCGAGATGGTGAGTACGCCCCCACTCCGCCAACCGCGCCGCCGTGGAGTCAGTACCAGGTGCGGTCAACGCACCACCCACAGAAAAGGCGAGCCACCCAGTGAACAACACCACCACCGTCACAACGCCAGAGCGCACCAACCGACCACGACGGGTCAAACGCCGCTGACGCCCATGCCTAGCCTGCTTCCTCGGGCGCACCGCGCTGCGGCTACCGCTTCGCGAGCCCAGAGAAGGATCGTGCTGTGTCATAGGTGTCCATTCGTGGCGCGCAGGAAGTGCATATAGAACGACGGTCTGTTCTCGAATGCCAGGTAAACGGTCTCGTCATGGCGTGCGCACTCTTCACTGCTGCCTGCACGACGTGCCCTTATATGCCCGGTTTCCGTGGGATCACCCAAGCCCAAATCATGGGGATCCGCACACGTCAACAACTGCATTTTCATGACCCTCGACCTTGTCCAGGCGTGCATAGTGACCCGGCCGCAGGCTCCTCATACTCGACAGCAGTCAGCCGGTCACCCGCGAAGGTCAAGCTAGTCACAGACGCGGGAGTACATTCCCGCCGCGTCGGTGAGTGCCCCAGTCGTCGGCCCTGCGCATCCAGGCGAGCGACCCAAATCGGGCCCTGATGCGACACGATCACCGCCTCGTGACCCATCGCTGCCTCCCGCGCGTCGTGGATTGCTGCACGCATCCGTGCCGCGATCTGCGCATAAGGCTCGCCCCACGATGGTCTGAGCGGATTGATCAGCTTCGGCCAAAACCTCGGATGAAGCAGTCGCTTCGGGTCGGCGCCCACGGTGAGTCCTTCAAAATCATTACCAGCCTCAATGACCCGCTCATCGATGCTGACCGGAAGGTTCGCCGCTTGGGCTAATGGCTCCATCGTTTGTTGGGCCCGCTCCAACGGAGAAGTGACCAACCGCACCAGGTCGCGATCACCTAGGTAAGACGCCATCAACGACGCCATTCGCACGCCGCGGGGTGACAAGTTGAAACCTGGCATTCGCCCGTAAAGAACCTTGCCCGGATTATCCACCTCACCGTGCCGCACGAGGTGCACGATGGTACGTTTCTCAACCACCACGGGCGAAGTGTGACAGCACCACCCTGAAGCTTGATTGAGAAAGCACCACCAGCAGTACCCCTCAGACCAATTCACCATCACAGCAACGTCAATCGAAGGTGCGATCCACCAGTGGGGGCGGGCTGGTAGGCGAGATCGCCGTGTTGGGCGATCGCGAGGCCGGTACTGCTGTGTGCCCGGGAACGTGAGTCGTCGCCACAGGCGAACCTGTCGAACATCTCATCGTCGGGCGCAGGACGCACCTGCTACTTGGCGTGGCCCCAGTGCTCGGTCATCTCCTCTTTCTAACGCCGCTTCCAAGACCCATCGCAGTGACCTGCTTCAACAACTATCGGGTCTGGGCCACGCTCTTCTCGGTTTTACGCTCGCCCGGCGCGTGCGGCTGATCACGGCTGTCCCCGTACTCGACGTTCATGTCAGGCAGCTTCATGCATTTCTCATCCGATCCCGCCCATCCCGATCAGGTAGGCATTTCACGGATCAGACACACGGAGTTCGCGATACTCCCAGATCCTCGGCCGACCGAGTTGGGGTCCGGGCCAAGGTTGCGTGCACGACCACCGTTGTGAACCGGTCTTCGCTCAGGTGACGTAGTTATTCTCGCGGGGCGGCGCCGCCGATGCTGAACGGAAGGACACGATGTCTACGGATCACCTATCGGTGGATGTGGAGTCTGGTGTTAACGGCAGCACTACCCGTCAGTTGTTGCGGTTTGGGGTGGTGGGAGCTGCTGGGCTGCTCTTCGATGTTGGGGGTTTCAATGCGCTGCGGGACTTTGGGCCCGGGCCGCTGCATGATTACCCGATCTCCGCGAAAATCATCTCCAGTGTCGCCGGCGCGACCGTGTCGTGGCTGGGAAACCGATACTGGACGTTCCGACGTACACGTCGAGCGAAGATGCGCCACGAGTTACTGGTGTTCGCACTTGTTTCGATCATCGGGATCTTGATCTCGACGGCCTGCCTGGCGTTATCGCACTACCTGCTCGGCTTGCACACCCAACTGGCCGACAATGTCAGCGGGAACGGTATCGGTCTCATCCTGTCGACACTTTTTCGTTTCTGGGCATACAAGCACCACGTATTTGTCTCAGACAAGGGATTGCCAATCCCCGACGTCTACGAGGAATGAGACCTACGAGAGTAGACGCCACTCCTGACGCCGCAGTTCTTCCAGCCGCATGGACGCGCTCAACACGAACATCTCCATCCCGATCAGGATTGTTTTACTCAAGTCCCCTGCGACCGAGGATTCCCCCACACGCGGATGATAGTTGACGGGATCTAGACCACCCAGATGCAACCTTTCGCAGTCAGCAACAACATCTGTACCAAACCACCCAGGGACGGTTGGGCCTCAGGGTGTTGATCACGGGTCGACACCAGCCCATAACTGATCCTCATCGCCCGAGCGTCACTCCAGGTGTCTCGCGAACGATCGTTATCACGACGGCGCCGTCCATAGACATTTGTCCGGCGCAGTGGAAATCGAACCATTTACTCAACGGTTGCCAGGCAGAATCGCGGACTCAATCTTCGGTCCGTGATGTGCCGATCTGGTCGGGTTGGGCGGCCCACTGGTGAGGGGTTGAGATATCCAGTCAGGGCGGCTGCGCAAAGTTGGGATCTGGAGTCGCCGTTGTCGCGCTCAGTGAGCTCGTCGACTTCTGCCACCTCAACGGCGTGCGGTCAACTACGCACGGTCCCAACACCCTCTTTTATGGACCAGGCACAGCTAGGCTTCCGAAGATGGCGAAGCATGGGCAGCAGAAGACCGGGGCCGCAAGCAAATTGAAGGGCTCGGTTTACAACTCGGAGTTACTGCGACTGCAGGCGGAGATGGTGAAGGTCCAGGAGTGGGCCAAGGCCGAGCACCGGCGCATCGTGATCATCTTCGAAGGTCGCGACGCGGCGGGCAAGGGGGGCACCATCAAACGAATCACGCAGTACCTCAACCCGCGGGTGGCCCAGATTGCAGCGTTACCGGTGCCCAGTGAGCGCGAGCGCACCCAGTGGTATTTCCAGCGCTACGTGGAGCACCTGCCCGGTGCTGGGGAGATCGTCTTCTTCGACAGGTCCTGGTACAACCGAGCGGGCGTGGAGAAGGTAATGGGCCTGTGTAAGCCCGCTGAATACAAGCGATTCATGCACCAGTGCCCGACGTTCGAGCAGTTGCTTCAGGAGGATGGCATCCTGCTGCGGAAATACTGGTTCTCAGTCAGTGACGAGGAGCAGCAACGCCGCTTCCATGCTCGCCTGGAGGATCCGCTGCGACAGTGGAAACTCTCGCCGATGGACCTGGAGTCGATTGCCCGTTGGGAGGACTACTCCCGCGCGAAGGACGAGATGATGCTGTACACCGACCTGCCCGAGTCGCCGTGGTTCGTCGTTGAGAGCGACAACAAGAAGCGCGCTCGACTCAACATGATGGCCCACCTGCTCTCGACCATCCCGTACACCGACGTGCCGCCGCCAGCTTTCGAGTTGCCGCCGCGCCCTCAGTCGCGAGGTTACGAACGACCGCCTCGCGAGCAGACCACCTACGTGCCGGACCACTGCGCCGAGCTGCTCCACCGCTAGCGGCCCGCTCGGTGATCTCAGATTCAGCCCGCCCTCTGCCTTCCTGCACTGCAGCCCAGTAGCCTTCCGGTTCATGCGCACGATTCGACGATTCCCCCTACTCGTAGTCGCCACCGGCCTGGTCCTGACGGGAGGCGTCGCCGGGTGCGGTGCACCGAAGAAGGATGCGGCTGCAGCCACCTCGAGCAGCGCCAGCGGGTCCGGATCCTCCTCCGCCGCGTCCTGCTCGCCGGCTTCGATGGCCACGGCCAGCAAGGGCAAGCTGACGATCGGCACCGACAACCCGGCCTACGGACCGTGGTTCGACAACAACAAGCCCGAGGACGGGAAAGGGTATGAATCGGCCGTCGGGTTCGCGATCGCCAAGAACCTGGGTTACGCAGCATCTGCTGTGAGCTGGATCCGGGTGCCGTTCACCAACGCGATCACCCCCGGCCCGAAGAAGTTCGACTTCGACCTGAACCAGGTTTCGATCAGCCCGGCGCGCGCGAAGGCCGTCGATTTCTCCAGCGGCTACTACGACGTCACCCAGGCCGTCGTGACCTACAAGGGGAGCAAGATCGCCGGCGCCAAGACCATCGCGGAACTCAAGGGTGCCAAGCTCGGCGCCCAGGTCGGCACCACCTCCTACACGGCCATCACCGATCAGATCAAGCCGTCCAACAAACCGGCCGTCTACGACAGCAATGACCTCGCCGTCCAGGCGTTGAAGAGCAAGCAGATCGATGGTCTGGTCGTGGACCTACCGACCGCTTTCTATGTCACCAGCGCCCAGTTGGACAACGGCGTGATCGTCGGCCAGCTGCCATCAGCGACCGGCAAACCCGAGCAGTTCGGCGCGGTACTAGCGAAGGGTTCCAGCCTGACCCCGTGCATCAGCAAGGCCGTGGACGCACTACGAGCGGACGGCACACTGACCAAGCTGTCCGAGCAGTGGCTGACCGGCCAGGGCGCCCCGAAATTGTCGTGACGGAGACCGCGGACTGGCAGCCCTCGAAGCTGCAGCAGGAACGGGATGCCTACCGCGAATCACGGCGACGGCGTTCCTACCTGATTGCCGGCGTTGCGACCATCGTCGTCCTCGCCGTCGTCATCCCTGCCATCACGACGAGCGCTGGTTGGCCAGCCTTCAGCCAGACCTACTTCTCGTGGTCGAAAGCCAAGTCTTCCTTCCGCCCCGTGCTGAGCGGCCTGGTCGTCAATATCGAGATCATGGTCGTCTGCGGAGTGATCATCGCGATCGCGTCCACGATTCTGGCCCTCCTGCGGACCTTGCGCGGGCCGGTGTTCTTCCCGCTGCGACTGGCCGCGACTTTCTACACAGATGTACTGCGCGGACTGCCCCAGATCCTGCTGATCCTGCTGCTGGGATTCGGGATGCCGTCGCTGCAGTTACAGGGCCTGCCCACCAGCGGACTCTTCTGGGGCGGCCTCGCGCTGGTCATGTCCTACTCCGCCTATGTCTCCGAAGTACTGCGCGCGGGCATCGAATCGGTGCATCCCTCCCAGCGTCTGGCAGCCCGCGCTCTCGGGCTCAGCCATGTCAAGACGATGCAGTCGGTCGTGTTGCCTCAAGGCATCCGCCGAGTTCTGCCGGCGTTGATGAACGACCTGATCTCCCTCCAGAAGGACACCTCGCTGCTGTTCGTGGTCGGTACCGTGCAGGACGCGCTGCTGAACGCCAAGATCCAGGAATCGATCGACTTCAACTTCACGCCCTACGTCATCGCGGGGGCGTTGTTCCTGCTGCTCACCATCCCGATGACCCGACTGACCGACTGGTACGCGAAAAAGCAGGGTTTCCAGGGAGTCGGTGGGCTGATATGACGCTGCTGTCGGTGCAGAATCTACGGAAGTCCTTCGCTGACAACCTGGTGCTGCACGACGTCTCTTTCGACGTGCAGCAGGGCCAGTGCGTCGTACTGATCGGCGCCTCCGGTTCGGGTAAGTCCACTCTGCTGCGGTGCGTGAGCCTGCTGGAGCAGGTCGACGACGGCGTGGTGCTGCTCGAGGGTCAGGACATCACCGACCCGCGGGTCAACGGCGACAAGATCCGCGCCCGGATGGGCGTGGTGTTCCAGTCCTACAACCTGTTCCCGCACATGAGCGTGATCGACAACATCACCCTGGCACCGCGCCGGGTGCACGGCACTGGACGCGGCAAGGCACGTGAACGCGCGATGGACGCGCTACGCAAGGTCGGCCTGGAAGCCAAGGCGCAGGCTCGACCCGATGACCTGTCCGGCGGTCAGCAGCAGCGCGTAGCCATCGCGCGAGCGCTGGTGTCAGATCCGAAGCTGCTGCTGCTGGACGAGGTCACCTCGGCCCTGGACCCCGAACTCGTCGGCGAGGTGCTTGACCTCCTCGGAGAGTTGAAGAACGACGGCGTCACCATGATCCTCAACACCCACGAGATGGGCTTCGCCCGCTCGGTGGCCGATCACGTGTGCTTCCTGTCCGGTGGGACCATCCTCGAACGAGGCAGTGCCGAGGGGGTGCTCGATCACCCCACGCACGAGCGCACCCAGCGTTTCCTGTCGCGCATCCTGCACTGACCGCATCCTGCACTGAAGGGCGCAGCCCGACTCACTTCACTCGCGGACTCTTGTCCTGTAGCCGGTCGATGTGCTCGGAAGCCTGCGCCTTGGTGAGGTCGGCCGGTAGCTGCTCGCCCGATTCTTTGGCGAGGGTATCGAGGTAACTGCGCTGGGCAGCGGTCATGGGCTCGTCACCGGTAACCCAGTCGCTCGGATCGCGCTCCAGGCCCTCGGGCTGCTGGGGAGTGCTCGCACCGATCATGTCTTCGGAGGTGTTCTGCTCAGGTGCGGCCTTGTCAGATAGTTCGCTCATATGTCCACAGTAGGCGCTCGCGCTGACATTCGCCGAGGTCGTCGCGTGGCGACGATCCAGCGGATGGCACGATGGAGTGCAGAGTTGGTATTCGACAGCTCGTCCCTCGGAGCCGGATGTGCGCACAGCGCGTCACGCCCTCAAGAATCGGAGATACCTCGTGTCGGACACGACGCCCGCCTCGACCGAAGAGCCCTCCCTGCCGCCGGGACAGATCACCGTCAGCAACCAGTTCGCTGAGCGGATCGGTCCGGATGGCGTCCAGCGGTGGGCAGCGATCATCCAGAGTGTCGCGCACGATTCGGAGGGCTGGACCCCGGACAAGGTCGAAGAACTCCTCGTCGAGCGCCTGGACGCGGAAGGGCTGGCCGGGCCTCCCGTGGAGATGCGCAGCCTGGCTGAGATCCTGGCCGTCCACCCGAACAACGAGTTCGCCTTCGTCGACGGGATGAACAAGCCGCTCTTCGGACCCACACCAGAGCCGGGGTTTCCCGCGCATCTGGACCCCGAGGCGAAAGCACGACCCCGGTACTCCTGACCGCTCTAGTTCGCGCGTAGATACCCGGCGAAGCCGTCCGGGGTACGCCCCACCATGCGCGCGGAAGTCAGCACCGGTAGACCGGCGGTGGCAACCCACCGCAACCCTGCAGCCTTTACCCGGTCGGCCAGATCCACGTCCTCATGTACCGCAAGGGCTCGGAACCCGCCGGTCACCTCCAGTGCACGTCTGCTGAAGCCGAGATTTGCTCCATACACGTGTCCGTGCCCGTCCGCATTGCTGTGTGCCTGCTCCCAGCGGGTCAGCCGGCCCGGTGAGATCTCCTTTCCGTCCGGTATCACCGTGCCCAGGACGAGGTCGGCCCCATCGGACCCGATCTGGACCTGACGCTGTAGCCAGTCGCCCGGTACCGCAGAGTCCGCATCAGTGACTGCGAACCAGTCCGGGTCCAACGTGCGGGCCAAATGGTCCACCCCGACCTGCCGGGCCGCGCCGACGATGCCGACGGTCGTCGCGGTCGCCACGACCCCCGGATGGCGGCGCACGATCTCGGCACTGTCATCGATGCAGGAATCGAGCACCACCACGATCTGCAACTCGATGCCCGGACTCGCCGCGCGCAGGTGATCGCCGGCCACCGCCAACGCGGACAGGCAGCGCGGCAGCAGACGGGATTCGTCGCGGGCGGGTACGACCACGCCGACCCGGGTGATCACGGGCACGGCCCGAACACCTCAAGAAGCACATCCACGTCGGTATGCCGACCGTGCAGCGGCAGGTCCAGGCGTTCGGCAGCACGCGCGTGCACCGCAGGTCCGTCCAACTCCCAGCCGTCGATCGGGTGCGCCCAATGACACAGCAGCACATAGCCGCCCGCACTCAGGCTGGTCCGGGCACGATGCAGCACATCGTCCAATGCGCCGCTCGACAAGAAGTACCCGACCTCGGACAGCACGATCAGATCGAAGTCCCCGTCCGGCCAGTCCTGCGGCATGCTCCCGTGCAGGGCCTGCACCTGCGGCCACTGCGCCAGGCGGACCCGGGCGGCCTGCACTGCGGTCTCACTCAGGTCCTGCACCACGAGCGCATCGCACCGTGGTGCCAGCGCCGCGCTCAGCTCGCCGATCGAGCAGCCGGGCTCATACGCGCGCCTAAAACGCGGCAGCGGCAACATGGCGAGCGTCAGGTCACGTTTACGACGCTCGTAAACGCTGCCCCGCACCCCCCAGGGGTCGACGTGCCCCGCATACAGCCGCTCGAAGACGTCCATCCGAGCGCGCTCGGCCGTGTCGAGGAAGGTCTCGAACGGGCGGTCGAAATGAGCGAGCATCCCAGCGTTCAGCAGCACCTCGTCACCGGGCGCATCCGACAGCGGCCGTACCTGGGTGACGTGGGTCGCGAGCGCAGCCTGCTTGGCAGCGTGCGCCGCCTCGCTCAGATCGAGCACCGTGAGTTGGCTCCACGGAGTGTCCTCCGGCGTCCCTGCGTGCCACCACCAGATCGGGTACTCCAGCAGGAGGGCACCGGTCTGCGCCGCGACGGTGGCAGCGAGCGCGCCGAGCGCGTCATGGTCAGGATGCCCGTCGAGGCGCCACGGTGCGGCGAGGATCACCCCTACTCCCAGATCGGCGACCGCATGGCGAACGACCGTCGACAGCTGCTGCACGCAGGATGCGAGTTCGCCATCGGGCAGTCCCAGGTGGAGCTGTGTTGCATCGGGGGCGAGTGCTGCGACTGCAGCCGTCACCTCCGCTCGGCGCAGCTGCGCCAGATCGGCCCGGCTGTGGGTCGGCGAATGCGGATGGGACGCCTCACCATCGGAGGCGATGATCACCTCGACCGGGATGCCTGCGGCGGCACAGGTCTGCAGCAAACCCCCGGCCCCCAGGGTCTCGTCGTCGGGGTGCGCCGCCAACAGGACCAGTTTGCGCAGGCCCCGGCCCGCCTCGATACGCAGCCGCGGCAGTTGCGACCAGCGGTGATCGGCCGCCCACGCCTGCTCGGGATACCCGTCGTCGAGGTGGTCGAAGGGCGCCGTCACGACCCCGGACCAGATGCCAGGAGCGCGGCGCCGAGAGCCGCGAGGTCCCGCTCGCCATGGTCCTGGCGCACGTAGACCGACAGGTCCGCGACCCGACGGGAGTGCTCTTCTTCCAAGGTGAGCGGCGCCGGCCCACAGGCACGGGCAGTGATGGCGAGTACCTCATCCACGGTGCTACGGGTCAGCGCGCGAGCTCGTCGCGCGAGCACCTCGCCGTGATCCTGCCCTGCGTCGTCGACACACGAAGCGGCCTCGCCGAGAGCCGCGCGCACGGCATACAGGAGGGTGTCCGCTTGGCCGAGCTGCAGGTGGGCGATCTGGTC
>JALYUK010000051.1 GCA_030853805.1 Actinomycetota bacterium
ATCTAGCAGTTCACGCGACGGTTCCGCAGTTACGGCGGGCGTTGGTGAAGTACGACTTCACCGAGACCCCACCCGGTCGCGATATCGACGCACCCCAGCAGGTGCCCGACGCGTTGTCGGTTGCGGCGCAACCGGCGGAGTTGGTGATGCGGTGGGAGCGTGACCGGTTCCACCTGGAGTACTCCGCGCCCGCTGATATCGGTGCCCTGGTCGAACGGGCCCTGGTGGAGGCCAAGGATGCGTTGTTTCTGGCCACCCAGGGTGGCGGCGCCGTCTCGGGCGCGACCGGCACGGCCAGCGCTGGGTCCTCGGGCCAGGGCAGTGACCGCAGGGTGCGGATGGCTGATGCGATGGAGCAACTCGCGACCCGATCCCTACACGTTGGCACCGAGAGTGTGGTGGGTCGGGCCAGCAAATTCCGGATCTACCTGCACCTGGACACCAACGGCCAAGGCTGGGTCACCAAACGTGGTGCGCTCCCGGGCCACTTGTTGCGTAAGTGGACCTGTGACGGGCTGCTGCAGCCGATCTGGGAGACCGAAGGGTCCCCGGTCAATGTCGGTCGTTCGCAACGGATCGTGCCCGACCGGACCCGCCGTTTGGTGGAGGACCGCGATCGTGGCTGCGCGTTCCCCGGTTGTCTGAGCCTGCATCATGTGGAGTGTCACCACATCACTCATTGGGCTGATGGTGGCGCCACAGCTTTGGACAACCTGATCAGCCTGTGTCCGCATCATCACGACCGTCACCACATCGGTGATTTCAGTATCCATCCGGTGTCGTGGGGCCAGGGCGACTCCAATGGTTCTGGTCGGCGCGGTCGTTTTGAATTTCGGGCCCGGGCCGGGTGGGTGATCGAACCTGTCACCGCACCACCACCACCGCCCGCACCGTCCGCAGTACCTGCTGGACCCGATCACAGACCCGATAATGGGTCGGCGCATGTAACGGATCAGCCGGATCGACCCATGCCACCGCGATACATCGGGCCTACCAACGAAGTGCTGCACCTGGACTGGGTCCGATTCCACCGTCGACCACCACGCGTATCCGCCGATGAGGACCCGGCAGAAGATCCACTGTCTGACCAGACGGTCGTGCAGCCGGACGCGACTGACTGAGAAACCCCGATCACAGCGGCCGCACGAACGGAGCATCGCGCAGCCTCCCGTTTCGCGCCGTCCGTGAATGCCGTGGGGGTTGTATCGCTACCGAAAAAACTGGACAGTAGGGTCCAGCACCCGAGATCTCCATGAGGTTGCCGTGCCGCCCAGCGGAGTCGCCTGTGTGGTACGGCCCGCATGCCGACGCACGCCGAAGGTAAACCGTGACCAACCTGGCCGAAAATTTGACTCACACCGCCGAGCAGCACGGCGACCGCCCCGCGATCAAGCTCGACGACTTGGCACTGACCTACACACAGTTGCAGGACGGTGCGCGGCGGGTTGCAGCCCTGTTGAAGTCCAAGGGAGTGGCTCCGGGCGACCGGGTCGGTCTCGTGATGCCCAACGTGCCGCCCTTCCCGGTGCTGTTCTACGGTGCCGTGGCCATGGGTGCTGTCGTGGTGCCGATGAATCCGCTGCTCAAGGGCCGCGAGGTGAAGTACTACCTCGAAGACTCCGGTGCCTCGATCGTCTTCGCGTGGAAGGACATGGCCGCAGAAGCCGAGAAGGGCGCGTCGGAGGTCGGGATCGAGTGCATAGAGGTCGGGCTCGACTTCGCCGAGATGCTCGGTCAGCACCAGCCCGACGACGAGGTCGTGGACCGCGAGGACGACGAGACCGTTGTTCTCTTGTACACCTCAGGCACCACTGGTCAGCCCAAGGGCGCAGAGCTGACCCACCACAACCTGCACACCAACGCGGTCACCAGCGCCGAGACACTGGTCGAGCTCACCGAGACCGACGTCGTGATGGGCTGTCTACCGCTGTTCCACGTCTTCGGTCTCACCTGCGGCCTCAACGCATCCGTCTTCAAGGGGTCATGTCTGACCCTGATCCCGCGCTTCGATGCGGAGAAGGCACTGCAGATCGTGGCGCGCGATCACGTCACCGTCTTCGAGGGCGTCCCGACGATGTACGCCGGCCTGTTGCATGCCGAGGGAGCCGACAAGGCGGACATGTCGAGCCTACGTACCTGCATCTCCGGGGGGTCGGCAATGCCGGTGGAGGTTATGAAGAACTTCGAGGAGAAATTCGACTGCATCGTCCTCGAGGGGTACGGCCTGTCCGAGACCTCTCCCGCCGCTTCCTTCAACCAACCGGGCCAGCAGCGCAAGCCGGGCTCGATCGGGAATGAGGTGCGCAATGTGCAGATGAAACTGATCGACGACGACGGCCAGGACGTCGCGCAGGGTGAGGTCGGCGAGATCGTCGTCAAGGGCGAAAACGTCATGAAGGGCTACTGGGGCCGCGCAGAGGCCACTGCCGAGGCAATCAAGGACGGCTGGTTCCGCACGGGCGATCTTGCGAAGGTGGACGAGGACGGGTACTTCTTCATCGTCGACCGCAAAAAGGACCTGATCATCCGCGGCGGTTACAACGTCTACCCGCGCGAGGTCGAGGAGGCCCTGTACGAGCATGAGTCAGTCGCGGAGGTGGCCGTCATCGGCATACCCCACGACAGCCTGGGTGAGGAGGTGGGCGCCGCCGTAGCGCTCAAATCCGGCACGAACATCAGTGAAAAGGACTTGCAGGCGTTTGCCAAAGAGCGGTTGGCCGCCTACAAATACCCGCGGTCGGTATGGATCGTCGACGAGTTGCCCAAAGGTCCCACCGGCAAGATTCTGCGGCGCGAGGTCAGGTCGCCGCAGAAAGATTCGAAGTGACTAACGCGTCCAAGCAGGCTCCTGATCAGGCCGAGCGCCGGATGCATGCCCAGGACGAAACGCAGGAATCGGCGGACCTGTCGGCCGACACTGCGCTGGCAACTCCACTGGACCTGCTGCTGGCCAAAGCGGGGGAGGGCCCGTTCCGGCAATTCGTCCCGGGGATGGCGGGGGTGAAGTTCGCCGCAGGACTGCTGAAGCACCCCCGGGTGGTCACCAGACGCGCGGCCGGACTGGCCTATGAACTGACTCGGGTCGGCCTGCGCCGTTCACTGCTGGAACCCGGTGCGAAAGACCGACGCTTCGGTGAGGAGGCGTGGGCGACGAACCCGGTCTTCAAGGCGACCCTGCAGAGCTATCTGGCAGTCGGGTCAGCAGCCCGTGGGCTGGTCGACGACGCCGACCTGGACTGGGCTGATGATCAGCGGATGCGTTTCATCGTCGATAACCTGGTCGAGGCAGCTGCGCCCAGCAACAATCCGTTCCTGAATCCAAAGGTCATCAAGCGGACGCTCGACACCGGTGGAGGCAACCTGCTCGCGGGCGGGCGGCGGTTCGCGCAGGACTTCGCCACCACCCCGCGCGTGCCGTCGATGGTGGAGGCCGACGCGTTCGAGGTGGGCCGCGACGTCGCAGTGACGCCGGGTGCCGTCGTGCTGCGTACCGATGTCTTCGAACTGATTCAGTACACCCCGCAGACTCCCAAGGTCCGCTCCGTGCCGATGTTGATCGTGCCGCCGACGATCAACAAGTACTACGTGATCGACCTGGCGAAGCAACGCTCACTGGTGGAGCACCTCGTGCAGCACGGTCAGCAGGTCTTCTGTATCTCCTGGCGTAACCCGGACGTACGGCACGCCGACTGGGGTCTGGATACCTACGGTCAGGCAATCCTGGAAGCGATGAAGGCCTGCGAGGACATCACGCGGCAACGCAAAACCGCGATCTTCGCGATCTGCTCCGGCGGTCTCATCACCTCCATGCTGATGGCCCACCTGGTCCAGCTCGGTGAGCAGGACCGTGTCGCGTCGTACAGCCTGGCCGTGACCGTCCTCGACCAGAAGCGGGCCGGCGTCACCAGCGCACTGCTCTCGCAGAAGGTGGCCGCCGCCGCGACCTTCGCCTCGAGCGAGAAGGGATATCTCGACGGGCGCACCCTGGCGGAGATCTTTGCCTGGTTGCGACCCAACGACCTGATCTGGAACTACTGGGTGAACAACTACCTGATGGGTTACGCCCCCAAGGCGTTCGACATCCTCTACTGGAACGCCGACCCGGTTCGAATGAGTGCGGCCATGCATCGCGACTTCATGGACCTCGCCTTGCGTAACGCATTGGTGCAGCCGGGCGCCTCGACCATGCTCGGTACGAAGGTCGACCTCGGCACGGTCTCGACCGACTCCTACGTGGTGGCCGGAATCGCCGATCACCTCTGTAAGTGGCAGTCGTGTTATCAGACCACCCAGCTACTGAGCGGTGACACCAAATTCGTGCTCTCCACCAGCGGTCATATTGCCGCGATGGTCAACCCGCCCGGCAACCCCAAGGCCAGCTTCCAGACCTCGCCGTCGGGCGAAGGGAAACAAGGAACAGACAACCCGAAGGACGCGCAGGAGTGGTTGACGGCGGCGGTCAAGGTCAAGGGCAGCTGGTGGGAGGACTGGGTGCCGTGGCTCGCGCTACGCAGTGGCCCGTTGCGCACCGCACCACGCAAGCTGGGTAACGCTGCATACAAACCGTTGGACCCGGCACCGGGCACGTATGTCCATGACCGCTGAGTCCGCGAAAGGCGCTGGGTCAAGAGCCGAGGACCGGGTGCGTAACGTAACGGTCCGCGGTATCACCGCCCGCGTCTCGGTGCGCCCGGGTGTCGGTGCCTACACCGACAAGCCGCCCCTGCTGCTCTGCAACGGCATCGGCGTCAGCCTGGAAGCGCTGCAACCGCTGGTCGATGAGCTGCATCCTGACCGGGGACTGGTGCGATTCGATGTGCCCGGCATCGGCGGTTCCGCTTTGCCGCCGTTCCCATATGCCATCGCGGCGCTGTCTTCCTGGGTGACCGCGCTGATGGCGAAACTGGGTCACCGCCGGTTCGACGTCTTCGGTCTCTCCTGGGGTGGCGGCCTCGCACAGCACCTCGCTGTGCAGTCCCCACGCCGGGTACGGCGGGTGGTGTTGGTCGCGACCGGCACCGGGACGCTCATGGTGCCGGCCCACCCACGCGTGCTGAAGATCATGTCGACGCCGCGCCGGCACCGCGATCCCGCCTACGCGGCGGAAGTGGCGCCGCAGATCTACGGCGGATCGATGCGCACCGACCCCGCGCACGGGGCGGCGCTGCTGCACGCCGCGACCCGCTCCGGGCCCAAGCGGGGCTACTACTACCAGCTGACCGCGATGACCGGGTGGACGAGTCTGCCGTTCCTGGGTCTGTTGCGGCAGCCGACGCTGGTGATGGGCGGCGACGACGACCCGATCATTCCGGTTGCCAACCCGAAGATGCAGGCCGCGCTCATCCCGCATTCGCAGTTGCACGTCTACCACGGCGGGCACCTCGCGATTCTGACCGAGGCCGATGCGCTGGCACCCGTCATCGACGCGTTTCTGGACCGTGGCAGCATCAATGCGACAAGCCCCGATGAGGAGAACCCACGATGAGCGAACTAGACGGCAGCCGTCTTGCTGACCGCAGCCTGGAGGATTCCCCTTTCTCCGATTTCCTCGGCTTCGAGCTTCTCCTGGAAGACCAGGACCGCGACCTGCTGAACCGGGTACGCGCGTTCATGAACCGCGAGGTCGAGCCGATCATCAATGACTACTGGACCCGTGCGGAGTTTCCGCATGAGCTCGTTCCGGGCCTGGCGAAGCTCGGCATCGCTGGCCTGGCGTACGACGGCCCCGGATGTCCGGATCGCGGAGCCCTGGTCGACGGCATGATTGCAATGGAACTGGGCCGGGTCGACCCGTCGATAGCCACCTTCATGGGCGTGCACGGCGGGCTGGCAATGGGTTCGATCCAGTTGTGCGGCTCGCAGGAGCAGCGCGAGCGGTGGCTGCCCGCGATGGCGCGAATGGACCTCATCGGTGCGTTTGGTCTGACCGAGCCGGATGTCGGCTCCGCGATCTCGAACGGGCTGGCCACCAGCGCCCGCCGCGACGGGGACGAGTGGGTGCTCAACGGGGAGAAGAAGTGGATCGGCAACGCGGCGTTCGCCGATCTCGTCGTCATCTGGGCTCGCGATGAGGACGATGGTCAGGTCAAGGGTTTCGTGGTGGAAAAAGAGACCGAGGGGATGGTCTTCGACAAGCAGGAGGACAAGATCGCCCTGCGTGTCGTCCAGAATGCCGAGATCCACCTGCACGACGTCCGGGTGCCCGAGGCAAACCGGCTACAGAACGCCCGTAATTTCCGGTCCACCGCCGACGTGCTGCGCGTGACTCGAATGGGCGTGGCGTGGCAGGCGACCGGATGCGCGCGCGGGGCATACGAGCACGCACTGCGGTACACCAAGGCTCGTCAACAGTTCGGTAAGCCGATCGCGTCCTTTCAGCTGGTACAGGACCTGCTGGTCAAGATGCTCAGTAACGTCACGGCCTCTACCGCTATGAACGTGCGGGCATCGCAGCTGCAGGATGCGGGGCTGCTCAAGGATGAGCACGCATCGCTGTGCAAGGTGCATTCGACGGTGCGGATGCGCGAGGCGGTCGGGTGGGCACGCGAGGTACTCGGTGGCAACGGCATCCTGCTGGAGCACCACGTGGGTCGGTTCGTTGCAGACGCAGAGGCGATCTACTCCTACGAGGGCACCCGCGAGATCAACACGTTGATCGTGGGTCGCGCCATCACCGGCGAGAGTGCCTTCGTCTGACCCGCACACGAGGGCTGTGTGGTCTGCGGTGCAGTGGTGCTGCTGGAACGCGGACCGACAGCTACCGTTTCGTTGTGCATTCATTTCGTAACCAGACCCTGCCGATCTCATGAGCAGTGGATCTGGCGGATCGGACAGCATTGCCCCGCCGAAAGGCTCTCGCAAGGAGCCCGCGCTTGAGGAGACCTACGAGCGGCTGGTCGATGAAGGTCACGAGCGGTTGGACCGACCTCTGCTCCCGCTGGTGTCGACAGGCCTTCTGGGCGGTGTCGATGTCGGGGTAGGAGTGTTGATCTACCTCGTGGTGGAGGCCAAGACGGGCGACGCGCTCCTCGCGTCGCTGGCGTTCACGGTCGGCTTCGTGGCGCTGCTGCTGGCCAACAGTGAGTTGTTCACCGAGAACTTCCTGGTGCCCGTGATCGCCGCGGTCGCCAAAGTGGGTACGTTCACGCAGCTGATCAGACTGTGGGTCATCACGCTGGGAGCAAATCTGATCGCGGGCTTCGCGATGGCCGGAATGGTTGTGGTGGCCTTCCCTGACGTCCACGACGCCGCGGTGAAGGCCGGGTCCCATTACGCGCACCTCGGCGTCTCGTGGCGCTCCTTCTTCCTCGCCGTGCTTGCGGGCGCAGTCATCACGTTGTTGACGCGGATGCAGCACGCGACCGAGAACCTCGGCGTACGCATAGTGGCTGCCGTGCTGATGTCCTTCGTACTGGTCGGCGCCCAGCTCTTCCACTCGGTGTTGGATTCGATCCTGATGTTTGCCGGGCTGCTGACCGGCAGGGCGGACTACGGGTATCTCGATTGGTTGGGCGCCCTGGGGTGGTCCGTCTTCGGCAACCTGGTGGGTGGGCTCGTCCTCGTTACCGGCCTGCGACTGCTGCGTATCCCGCATCGGATCGCCGAGAGCCGCGACGATGGCCAGACCGGCTGAGATCGCTGCGGTCCGGTCGGACAGCAAAATCGGGCAGCCCATGCCTGGGCTGCCCGATCACCTGACTGACGAGCTGTTCAGCGAGGTCCGGTAAGGCGCCATGCTGTGGGCAACGCCCCGGATGCCGCGACAATCTTGAGCAGGTCACCGATCAGGAAGGGCAGCACGCCGAGTGCCATCGCCTTTCCCAGTCCGAGGTGGGCAAAGGCCATCAGCCACGGCACCCCGATCGCGTAGATGGCGAGGTTGCCCGCGATCATCAGGCCTGCAGTGTGCAGCGGTCGCCGGGTTGCGCCGCCCTGGGCAAGCCGGCCGACCAGCGGCGCGGCGATCAGGAACCCGAGCACGTAACCGAAGGACGCGGACGAGATGCCGGAGCTGCCGTCGCTGAGCCAGGGCATACCTGCAGCGCCGGCGGCCACGTACAGAAGCATTGATGCAAACCCACGTGCCGTTCCCAGGCTCGCACCGACCAGCAGCACGGCAAGGGTCTGCAGAGTCAATGGGACGGGCGTGAACGGCAGCGGAAGCGCGATCTGGGCAGCGATCCCGGTCAGCCCGGCACCGCCGGCCACCAGCGCGATATCGCGGACCAGGCCGCCGGGGATCGCGTCACCGAGGACGCGGGGGGTAGGGACGGTCATCGACATAGGTCGAACTCCTCGAAGTCGTAAGGAACAGGGTGCTTGTTCGCACAAGGGGGAGTGCTCGCGCACCATTGTGGCGGTAGATGCGGCACGGAGCCACCCGCGTTCGCCGCGTGTTGCTATGACTGCTGCATCACGGCCTGCGACCGGCATAGAGGTGATGCGCGCATGAGGAGCAACGACTGTACGGACGGTCCCACACTTTGCCTGGCAGCGGCCACGAGTCGCCCAGGTAGGGAGTGGCGATCCCGCACAGCGCGGTGGACTGCCCACGGTAGGTCGCGTGCGCCATCCCGATTTTTCCGCTACCCAGCGGATCGGATACCCAGCCGATTCTCGGTGCTGTATTCGTCGTATCCATCTGGTTGGCCTCCACCGTCACACCTGCACTGAAGTATTGTCTTATAGCAACAATAGGGCATGCACTACCTGCAGGTAGGTTGCCGGGACGGATGACCGGCGTGGGTAGTGATCAGGCCGAGTGACGGATGGCTTTCTCGGATGCGACGGCGGTGGCTACGTCGCGTGGATAGGTGCGTCGGCCGACGAAGAGCAGAAGAAGGCCGGAGATCGCCAGTGGGATCAGCATGAGTAGCAGGGTGCGGTCCAGCCCGATCGCGTGGTACGGCTGGGTGGCATCCGGGTGGCCGAATCCGCCGCCACTACCGCCGAGTTGAGTGGATACCCACCCGAACAGCAGGGGTGCGCCGGCCTCCAGTGCTTTTCGTAGGACGCTGCGGACGCTTTCAGCACGCCCCCACAAGGGGGAGGGCATGATGTCCAGCCGGGCGGCGTCCAGCGGTGGGTTCGCTCCGCCGATCCCCATGATGCCCAGGAAGATCAGCGGGAACGCGATCCACAGCGTGGTGGTCAGTAGGGCGGGTATGAAGAAAGCCACGGCTGTCAGGAAGCCGACAGCGGCCACGAGGGGTCGGGCGGCGATGTGGTGGCGTGCAATGAGTGAGTCACTGAGCCGGCCGGCGATCAGTAACCCGACGATCGATCCGCCGCCGATCAGGACCAGCATCAGACTGGCTTGGTTTTGGGTCAATCCGAAGCGGCCGCGGGCGAAAAGGATGGCGTAGGTCTGCATCCCGGACAGGAAGAAGTACCCCAGCGATGAGGCAATGATCAGGACGACGTTGGTCCGCACCGACAGCACGTAACGCGCGGCCCACCAGATGGATCGATGCTCGGGTGTTTGACGTAATTGCAAGTTTTCGCGGGGCGGGATGTGTGCGCGGCGGACCTCGGTGTCCAGGACGGTTTCCTTGGCGACAACAGATTGCTCGCCGGCGGGGGAGTGCGCGATGTCCTGTGCGGTGGGTATGTCGCTGGCGCCGACGGCAAGCCTGCTCGCGCCACCTCTGGCGGGCTCGGGGAGCACACCTCGGATCGTCCACGCCAACCCCAGACCGAGTACGGCCATCAGAGCGAACGGTGCGCGCCAGCTGACCGCAGCGGACAGGTCCCCGCAGATCAGTAGTCCGAAGCCGGCGCCCACCAGTTCCCCACTGAGAATGTACCCGTAGATCCTGCCGCGTTCGGCGGGCTCGAACAGGTCACCTGTCAACGAGGCGATCAGCGGGCTGGCTCCCGCGATGGCGGCCCCGAGCAGAAGCCGGAAGGTCAGCAGCCAGGTGTAGGTCGGCGCGGCCGCGCAGGCTGCCACCATCACGCTCCAGGCCACGATGCTGATCAACAGCAGCCGCACCCGTCGGACACGATCGGCAAGCACCCCGAACGGGATCGTGGTCAGTACTCCGATGCCGCTGGAGGCGGTGACCAGAAGGCCGATGTCGGTGTTGTTGATGTGCAGCGCCATTTCCAACTGTGGCGCGGTCGCGCCGATCGTCGACAGGTCTGCGGTGGTCAGCGAGAGCACTGCGGCCAGTAGCACGATCACCTTCAGCCGGGCAGCCCCACCGACCATGCCCTCCGCACGGATGCGCATACGCGCGGCGACCTTCGTGCGCTGCCCCTGATGTTGCTGCTCTTTCATGGCACCGATCCTGGATGTCGTAGTGGGGTTGTCGGTGCTCCTTGCCGCCAGTGGGACAGGTGCGGTAAGACAGTTGCTGTAGGACAACAATAACGCCCATGTTCGAAATCAAAGGAATCCTATGGGAATGCGCAGTACGACCGACCTGGCCGACCCGCAGTTACTCCAGCCGCAGTTACTCCAGGAGGCCTTGGCTCAGCGGGTCGACGGGGAGGTGCGGTTCGACACGGGGACGCTCGCGGCGTACTCCACCGATGCCTCGAACTACCGGCAGATCCCGATCGCCGTCGTGATTCCGCGCAGCGTGGAGGCGGGAGTTGATGCCATCGCCGTCTGCCGCGAGCATGACGTGCCGGTCGTTTCCCGCGGCGGCGGCACCAGTCTGGCCGGGCAGGCGACCAATGCTGCGGTGATGATCGACTGGGCGAAGTATTGCCACCGGCTGATCAGCGTGGATGCCGACGCGCGCACCTGTGTGGTCGAGCCGGGGATCGTGCTGGACGTGCTCAACGAACAGCTTCGGGAGTACGGCCTGGGCTACGGCCCCAGACCGGCGACGCACCCCAACTGCACCCTCGGCGGAATGATCGGCAACAACTCCTGCGGCGCGACGGCGCAACGCACCGGGAAAGTTGTCGACAACATCGCTCGGCTGGAGGTGCTGCTCTACGACGGCACCCGCTTCTGGTGCGGCGAGACCACTGACGAGGAATACGTCGACATCGAGAGGCACGGCGACCGTCGCGCCCACGTCTACCGTCAGTTGCGCGCGCTGCGCGACGACCATGCCGACCAGATACGCGAGCGCTACCCGCACATCCCGCGTCGAGTGTCCGGTTACAACCTGGACTCGCTGCTGCCGGAATTCGACTTCGACGTCGCGGGGCTGCTGGTGGGTTCGGAATCCACCCTGGTCACCGTGCTGCGGGCGGAGCTGGAGTTACTGCCCATCGTGAAGCATCGCTCGCTGGTGGTCCTCGGCTACGACACGATCGCCGATGCGGCTGACGCGGTGCCCGACATCGTGTCGCATGACCCGATTGCGCTGGAGGGATTCGGGGATCGGCTGGTCAAGGATGAGCAACTGCAGCACCTCAACGCCGGCGGGTTGGCACAACTGCCGGACGGCAGCGGCTACCTGATGGTGCAGTTCGGGGGCGACACCGCGCAGGAGGCCGACCAGGCCGCGCATGCCGTGGTGGAGGCGTTGGGCAGGTCGGCCGACGACGCGAATGTGGTGTTCATGGACACGGCCGAGCACGCCGATCAGCTGTGGGAGGCGCGCGAGTCCGGCCTCGGTGCGGCAGCGCACGTGCCTGATCACCCGTCCACCTGGCCCGGCTGGGAGGACGCCGCCGTCGACCCCAGCCGACTGGGGGACTACCTGCGCGAGTTGGAGCAGCTGTTCGAGGATTTCGGGTATGCCGACGACACTGCGCCCAGCCTCTACGGTCACTTCGGCCAGGGCTGCGTGCATACCCGCATCCCCTTCGATCTACGCAGCGCCGAGGGGATTGCCGACATGCGCCGGTTCGCGGGGCAAGCCGCTGAGCTGGTGGTCAAGTACAACGGGTCGCTGTCAGGCGAACACGGCGACGGCCAGGCCCGCGGTGAGTTGCTGACCACGATGTTCGGGCAGGACATCGTCGATGCCTTCGGGCAGCTCAAGGCGATCTTCGACTCCACCAACCGGATGAACCCTGGCAAGGTCGTGGATCCCAACCCGCTGGATCAGCAACTGCGTCTCGGTGCCGAGTGGGCGCCGACCTACAACGGCGAGCTGTACTTCTCCTACGTCAACGACGGCGGCTCGTTCGTGAACGCCGCGACCCGTTGTGTCGGCGTCGGCAAGTGCCGCCAGCACACCCATGAGGGCGGGTCGGTGATGTGCCCGTCGTACCAGGTCACCGGGGAGGAGCAGGACGCAACGCGCGGCCGCGCACGACTGCTTTTCGAGATGCTGAACGGCCACCCCGACTCACCGATCACCGACGGGTGGCGTTCGACCGAGGTCCGCGACGCGCTCGATCTGTGCTTGTCGTGCAAGGGCTGCAAGAGCGACTGCCCGGTTGATGTCGACATGGCAACCTACAAGGCGGAGTTCCTCGCCCACCATTACGAGGGCAGGTTACGTCCACGCTCGCACTACGCACTCGGTTGGCTGCCGCTGCTGTCCGCCGGAGTGACCCGCGGCCGGCTGTCGAAAATCGTCAATGCGCTGGCGCATGCGCCGCTCCTTCCGGGTCTCGCGACCCGGGCAGCCGGTCTGGAGCCACGGGAGATCCCGCTCTTCGCCGACGAAACACTGCAGCAGTGGTGGCTGCGCCGCGGGGGGTCGCGCCCCGGATCACTGGGGCGGGTGCTGCTGTGGCCGGACACCTTTACCAACGATTTCCATCCGCACGTCGGGCAGGCTGCGGTCGCGGTGCTGGAGGATGCCGGCTGGGAGGTCGTGATACCCACCGAGCCGCTGTGCTGTGGGTTGACCTGGATCTCGACCGGCCAACTCGACATGGCCAAGAAGGTGCTGCGGCGCACTGCCGCACAACTGGCGGACCACGTGCGGGCCGGTGGGTTGGTGGTGGGCCTGGAACCCAGCTGTACCGCAGTCTTCCGCTCGGATGCACCCGATCTGCTGCCGGAGGATCTCGACATCGCGCGGCTGCACGACCAGACGGTCACTCTGGCCGAGCTGCTCACCGAGCACACTCCGGGCTGGTCACCGCCCCGGCTGGACGACGTACACACCATCACCCAGGTCCACTGTCACCAGCATGCCGTGCTGGACGACTGGGCTGCCGACGAGAAATTGTTGTCCGATGCGGGCGCCACGCGGGAGCGGTTGGATTCCGGCTGCTGCGGGTTGGCGGGCAACTTCGGCTTTGAAGCGGGCCACCTGGAAGTCAGCGTGGCGTGCGCGGAGAGTGTTCTTCTACCCGCGCTACGCAAGGCCGACCCGGCCGCGGTCGTGCTTGCTGACGGGTTCAGCTGCCGCACCCAGATCCATGAGCTCGACAGTGGCGGCCGGGAGGGTTTGCATCTGGCCGAGTTGCTGCATCGGGCTCAGCTCGGACAGCTCGCCGGCGGGACCAGCACAGACCTGGAGCAGGGGGATCGCCCCCGTCTGCCGGGTAAGGCCGCACAGATGGTTGCTCTGGCGGGTGTCGCAGCAGTGGTAGTCGCGGGTGCCTGGTCGTCGGTCGTCGCGGGGCGGCGGTGCCTCAAAGCGGCCATCGACGTGGGTCGCGGGTGGTAGCCGGCTGCAGAAATTGGCAATGAAGTCGATAGCCGCTAAAATTTGCAGTAAAGCAATAGTTGCGTAGTGCTGCAGAGGGTGTCTCAATCCTGTGCCGCGGTCCATTCGGACGGCACACGCACCACGTCCCGACCTAGGAGAAGTAGATGACTGACACCGGTAACCGTCCCATCGTCGTAATCACCGGAGGCAGTGCGGGGGTGGGTCGAGCCACCGTCCGCGAGTTCGCAGGTGCGGGGTACAACGTAGCGATCCTGGCTCGTGGTGCTGCGGGGCTGGCAGGGGCCGCAAAAGATGTCGAAGCCGCGGGTGGAAAGTCGTTCACCGTCGAGTGCGATGTCGCCGACCATGAGGCGGTGGATGCAGCGACGGATCGGGTCGAGTCGGAGTTCGGGCCGATCGACGTGTGGGTCAATGTGGCGTTCGTCGGCTCGCTCGCGTTCTTCTGGGACACCGAGCCGCAGGAGTACGAGCGGATGACTCAGGTGACGTATTTCGGTCAGGTCAACGGGGTGCGCTCGGCGTTGCGGGTGATGCGCCCACGGGATCGTGGGGCGATCGTGAACGTGTCCTCGGCGATGGCCTACCGCTCGATTCCGTTGCAGTCGGCGTATTGCGGCGCGAAGCATGCGATCAAGGGGATGACCGAGTCGGTGATCACGGAGTTGAAGGCGACCGGAAGCAATGTGACGATCGGGTTGGTGACGTTGCCGGGGGTCAATACAACGCAGTTCAACTGGAACCTGAACAAGATGGGCAATCACCCGCGGCCGGTACCGCCGATTGTGCAACCGGAGGTGTGCGCGAGCGCGATTCGCTTCTCGGCCGAGCACCCACGCCGGAATATGTGGGTAGGCATCTCCACGGCCTACACGGTCATGGGTAACCGGGTTGCCCCGGCGTTCGTGGACTGGTACCTCGGCAAGACCGGGGTGAAATCCCAGCAGGTGAAGAAGGACTACCCGCGCTGGGGTTCCAATGTGTTCGAGCCCCAGGACACCGAGCACGACCGCGGCGCACGGGGCGAGTTCAACTCCAAGGCCGTGATCCACGACCCGGTCTCGTTCGTCGCCAAGAACCGCCTTGCGACGCTCGCCGGTGCCACGGCAGCGGTTGCCGCGGGTGTCGCGACCATCGCACGCCGCGCCGGCCGGTCCTGATGGGTGATCGGCTGGTCCGTGACGCGGACGGGTACGCGCCGATCGGTGAGTACGCCGTGTTGGGCGACGGGCGTGGGGTGGCGTTGCTGGCATCCGATGGTTCGATCGACTGGTGGGCCGTACCCCGGCTGGACTCCACGCCGCCGGTAGCGGCATTGCTGGACCCTGAGCGTGGTGGTCGAATCCGGTTGTGTCCCAGCGACCCTGACGCGACGTATGAGTGGCGTTACCTGCCACACACCAACCTTGTCGAAACCACGTGGAGTACCGACTCCGGCCGGGTCCGGGTGACCGACTCGCTGAATTCCGGACGCGCGGGGGCGCTGCCGTGGGGTGAGTTGGGGCGCCGCATCGAGGGGCTGCAAGGCAGTGTCGAGATGACGCTGCTGGTCCAGCCCGGCGACGGCATGCGCGAGTGGGAGCCCTGGGTCAAGGATGACGATCGCGGCCCGATCATGCACGCGGGAGCGCTGATCATGGGCGTACGCGCCAGTGAGGAGATCGCTCTGCGGGTCTCGCATGCTCAAGTCGACGCCGCCTTTGAGGTGGCTGCGGGTGAGCGCCGCGTGGTCGGCGTGGTCGCAGCCGACGGCGATCCGCTCTTCATGTGCGACATCGATGCCATCGACCATCGGATCGACGTCAGTGCCGACGCGTGGCGTGAATGGGCCACCTCGGTGCAGTGGGAGGGCGCAGGGCGCGAGCAGATCGTCCGCAGTGCGCTGGCCTTGAAGACCCTCGTCATTGCCGAGACCGGCGCTGTCGCCGCAGCCGCGACGACCTCGCTCCCGGAAAGCATCGGCGGCCCCAAGAACTGGGACTACCGCTACTCCTGGATCCGCGATGCGGCGTTCACCATCGACTCCCTCTCGCTGCTGGGACTGCAGGAAGAAGTGCACGCTGCTGTGGCCTGGCTGCTGAACGCAATTCACGACAACGGACCCGACGTACACGTGATGTACACGTTGAGCGGCGGTGAGCCGGCCGGTGTTCGAAAACCGGACCTGCCGGGATATCAACACAGCCTGCCGGTGCAACTCGGCAACAGCGCCTCGGGTCAGACCCAGCTCGGCGTGTACGGAGACTTGTTCGGCACGGTCGCGAAATGGGTCTTCGACGGGCATGTGCTCGACGTGGGGTCCAATCGCGAGTTGGCCGACCTCGCCGACCGGTGCGCGGACGAATGGCGACACGCGGATGCCGGTATCTGGGAACTGCACACGAACCGCCAGTACACCTCGTCCAAGATGAACTGCTGGCGCGCGCTGGATTCCGCCGCGAAACTCGCCGAAGCCGGCCACCTCATCGGGTCCGGCATCCGGTGGCGCGATGAAGCCGACGTCATCAAGGACTGGGTCAACGAGAACTGCTGGTCAGCTGAGAAACAGGCCTACACCTTCTATGCGGGTAGTGAAGAACTGGACGCGTCGGTGTTGTTGGGCGCTCAGATCGGCTTCGACAGCGGTCACCGGATGTCCAGCACCATCGACGCGCTCAGCGCCGAATTGGGCGCCGGGCCGATGCTCTACCGGTACACCGGGGCGCACCGGGAGGAGGGGACGTTCACTGCCTGCGGTTTCTGGCGGGTGCACGCCCTGGCCATGGTCGGTCGGGCCGACGAGGCGGAACACCTACTCGACGAGATGATGATCGTCGCCGGGCCGCTCGGTCTGATGTCCGAAATGTGCGACCCCGGCACGCATGAGCAACTCGGCAACCTGCCGCAGGCTCTCAGCCACCTCAGCCACGTCGAAGCGACTGCCGCGGTTCGAGCGGCAGCAGCAGCAAAATAACTGGTGCAGCGATATGACAGCAGCTCATAGCGGAAGGTATTTACATGCAGCACAGAGCAATTGAAATCGGTCGAGCAGTCTGGGGTGCCGGCCTGCTGGTGGCCCCTTCGGCGACTCTCAGCACGTTCCAGGGTCTGCTGGTCGACACCAAAAGCACTGTCGTCACCCGGATACTGGGCGCCCGGCAACTCGCCCAGGCGGGCCTGTCCGGGGTTGCGCCCAGCCCGGAGGTTCTCGCGATGGGCGTGTGGGTCGACGTGGCGCATGCCGCGACAGCATTCGGGCTGGCGATCGCTGATCGCTCGCGCGCGCGTGCCGGGATCATCGACGGTGTCGTGGCCCTCGGCTGGGCCGGTATGGGATATCGCGATCTGCTGCACGACAAGGCCACCCCACCGAGTCACGACCGCTATCGCGACCAGCTGGCCCGCGCGGTGCTCGGGCTCGCGCCTGGTGGCGGACCACTACTGCGTATCAGTCAGCGCGCCCGACACGCATGAGTGCGGGTGGCGGCTTAGTGATCGAGGCTCTACAGTTGTCATATGACAACTGTAGAGCCCGATGAGAAAGTGACGGCCCGACCGAGTGCGATGGACGTGGACGGCCTGCGGCGTGCTCGTGCGGAACTGATGGGTGGACGTGGTCCCGGAGCCGATGACGAAGAGGTCGCGGCACACACCCGTAACCGTGTAGTGGTGGCCGGAATGTCGGCCACCCGCCGGCTGGAGTTGGCCGCTCGGGATACGGCGCGCGCCCGAGGGGATGAATCGCAGCTGGCGGGTATTCTCCAGCGGGCGCACGTAGAACGGACCCACCCGAAGCAGAGTCTCGGCTGGGACCACCCGGTCAGTGCACAGGCACCTGTCGGGTACGAACTTCGCCGACGACCGGCCGGCGGCCGCCCCGCACCAGGTAAAAAGCACGTTCTCCTCGGTGCGGTAGGACTGTTGATCGGGTGGGGACTGCGGCGCAGGTCCTGAACCAGCGCCAATTCAGGCGCTCGGTGGAGCCGCGTTGCCAAGGTGACCTGGCAAGACCGCGGGTCAGCCCCGCAGATGGGCGCGGCCTTGGACGTTGAGGGCCTGCAAGATCGTTGCGGGCTCACCCGCATCTCCGCCCGGCCAGTGAACGTCCCCATTTGTGGCTGACCGCGGCTGAGGGACGCTCGCATGCCCGCGCGATCGCTCGCACAACGTGGCCCGCCCAGGTGGGAGATCCGCGATCCGTACCGCACCCTCACGCTCATGCACCGACCCGAAGATAGTGGCTCCTTCCGGGAGATCTGTCCGCCCGTTGCTCGTTGCCATCGGCGTCCGGTTGCGGATCTCGGGGGTTCTCCAGCGTGGGGGGCGTTTCAGCGCGTGCAATCCGCTCAGATGCCAGCTGCGTTGGAGTAGTACTGCTGGTCTTCGCGCCACCCGCCCTGGCCCTGGCCGATGTCCTTGGTGTCGGCAACCAGCTCAATGGCTTTGACCCATTTGACCATCTTGAATCCGAGCTGGGTCTCCAGGCGGACCCTGATCGGCGCGCCGTGCTCCACCGGCAGCGGGACACCGTTCATCTCCATGGCGAGGATGCTCTGCGGGTTGGTCGCGATGTAGAGCGGGATCGACCCGTAGAAGTAGCCGTACCGTCCTTCGCCTTCGGTCAGTCCCTTGTCATCCCATGCGTAGAAGACTATGTGCTTGGCCTCGGCGGTCGGTTTGACCAGCTCCAGGATTCGCGCGATCGGCACACCCTCCCACTCTGCGACAGCACTCCACCCCTGGATGCACTGGTGCTTGGTGATCTGCTCACTGGTGCCGAGATCACGCAGCTGCGCCAGAGACAACGTCACGGGATTCTCGACCAGCCCACCAATCGGTAGCTGGTAATCCTCGAAACCGCCGGATGCCAGCTCGTTGTACTCCTGCGACGGTGGGGGATAACCGTTGACGCGGTGGAAAGAGGAGATCTGATCTCGGGTGTAGTGCTCGCGAGAGGTGAAGGTGCGGGATATGCCGGCTTCGAACGGGTTGACCACCAATCCCAGTGCCCGCTGGGTCGTGCGCGGTCGTCGGATGGAGAACATGGTGACCGCAATGTTGAAGAAGACGATGAAAAGCAGCGCGGCCAGTCCGATCCACAGGGCGAGGGTCTCGTTGTCGTGGCCGGCAAGGACGGCGTTGGTGAACTCGTGTGGCAGTCCGTGCACGATCACCATGAAGACGTGGATCGCGATAAATGCCGCGAACGAGCACAACCCCAGGAAATGCAGACTTCGGGCGCCTTGTTTGCCGCCGAAGATCTTGCCGTACCAGGGGAAGCGCGCCAGGACGGACGGCGACATCGCGGCGCCGGTTGCGATCTGCAGTGGTGAGAGCACGAAGATGACCAGGAAATAGGTGAGCTTCTGTGCCGGTTCGAAGGGTTGGCCAGGGATTTTGGCTGGGATCTTGAACTGCAGATAGGTCCCCACCGAACGGATCGAGTCCGGGATGATCGACCAGCTGGTCGGGATCAGATAGTGCCAGTAACCGGTCGCGAAGACCATCACGACGTAGACGATGCCGGTCAGGATCCAGAACTGGATCGTCAGGAAATGCCAGTGGCGACCCAGCCCCAGTTGTTTGCGTCCCGGCAGCGCCACCACCGGTGACCAGGACTCCTCCTCATCCAGCGATGACCAGGGCTGACGGGAGTCGGCGCCGAAGGTCTTCTTGCTGAGCCGGAGCCATTCGTGCCCTGGTGCGCAGTCATCGCGCCAGTAGAACTTCGGGAACGCCGACAGCACCTCCAGACCGCTGCGGAACAACAGCACCATGAAGAAGATGTTCAGGAAGTGGGTGATCACCACCCACCAGGGGAAGAAGCTAGGCATCTGACGTTTGCCCTCCGTAGCAATAATTGCAGTACAGCAATTATTGTGCATTCGCGGAAGCGAGAACGCAAGACGCGCAGGAGGTTTGCAGCAGTGCACTCCCACATGACGGCGTTGTGGACGGCGAGTGCATGGCGGAGCCGGCAGATTCGCGCTAACGTTTGCCGCATAGCAACTATTGGAGGTCCTGGTACCTCACTACTTCACGAGGAGAACTCGGCTATGGCCATGAACGTCAGCGACTTCATCATCCAGCGCATCAGGGACTGGGGTGTCAGCCGTGTCTTCGCCTTCCCTGGGGATGGGATCGGTGAGTTCGACGGCGCGCTCGGGGCGGCGCAGCGGGAAGGGGACGGGCTGGACTACATCCGTCCGACCCATGAGGAAATCTGCTCGCTGATGGCGACGGCCCACGCGAAATTCACCGGTGAGATCGGTGTCTGCATCGCCACGTCGTCCCCGGGTGCTTTCCACATGCTGAACGGGTTGTACGACGCCAAGAGTGACAACCAACCCGTCGTCGCGATCGTCGGTCAGCAGGCGCTGACGTCGCTGGGCACATTCGAGCAGCAGGAAGACAATCTCGAGCGCACGATGGAGGATGTGGCGGTCTACGTCCAGACGATCGTCACGCCGCAGCAGGCGCAGGCCGTCGTCGACACGGCGTTCCGCACCGCCCTGGTGCACCTTGGTCCGGCCGTGATCGTGCTGCCGCACGACGTGCAGAGCATGGAGATGCCAGAGCTCGAACCGGCGAACGGCGTATCACGTTCGAGCGCCGTCGCTCCGTCCCGTTCGATCGTGCCGCCTGACTCGGTCATCCAGCAGGCTGCCGAGATCATCAACGCTGGAAACAAGGTCACCTTCCTGGTGGGCCACGGTTCGAACGGTGCAGGCGAGGAGGTGCTGGCCGCCGCGAAACTATGCGGTGCGGGCATCATCACCGCGTTGCGCGCCAAGCAGGTTATTTCCTCCGACGTGCCCTTTCACACCCAACAGCTGGGGTTGCTCGGCACTCGCGCGAGTCAACATCAGATGGACGGTTGCGACACGCTCGTCATGCTCGGTACCAACTACCCGTATTCGCAGTTCCTGCCCGAAAGCGGCCAGGCCCGCGCGATCCAGGTCGACCTCAAACCTGAACAGATGGGTCTGCGCTACCCGACCGAGCTGAACATCTGGGGCGACGTCAAGCAGACGCTGCTCGCGCTCATCCCGAATCTGGAGCGCAAGTCCGATCTGTCCTGGCAGGAGGGCGTCGCCAAGGATATGGTCGAGTGGGAGAAGGAGATGCAGGCTCAAGCGATGGTGAACTACTCCGACGGGGTCAACCCCAGGCGCGTCTACCACGAGCTGAACAAGCGGCTGCCCGCGAAGGCCGTGGTCACCTGTGACGCCGGCTCCACCGCCGACTGGTACGGCCACCACATCCGCCTGCGTGACGGGATGACCGGTGACCTGTCCGGCCGGTTGGCAAGTATGGCGGCCGCGATGC
>JALYUK010000094.1 GCA_030853805.1 Actinomycetota bacterium
CGGCCCGAGGGCAGGCGGTCGCGATACGAACTGGCCGACCCGCGAATAGCACGCGTCCTGCAGGACCTAGTGGACTTGACCCTGGTGGTTGATCCCGAATGCTGCGGTGTCGTTGACCTCGCCAACCCCCAATTGAGCGGACCCGGCGCATGACTGCCGTGTCCACCCATCGGCTGACACCGCAACGGCGCGCGGTCCTTTCTCGACGCATCCAGATCTTGGTGATCCTCACCATCAGCTACAACGTGGTCGAGGCGGTCATCGCCCTCGCAGCAGGTGCTGCAGCCTCATCCTCGGCGCTGCTGGGCTTTGGCCTCGATTCGATCATCGAGGTCTCCTCGGCAGCCGCCGTCGCCTGGCAGTTCGCAGGTCCTGACCCAGAAGCACGCAACAGCGCACGCTGCGCGTCATCGCGTTCTCATTCTTCGGGCTGGCAGCACTCGTCACGATCGATGCTGTACGAAGTCTGATCGGTGGCGGCGAGGCCCAGCACTCACCGGTGGGCATCGTGCTGGCCGCGCTCAGCCTGCTGATCATGCCCGTACTGTCCTGGGCCCAGCGCCGCACTGGGAGAGAGCTCAATTCGGCGACCGCCGTAGCTGATTCCAAGCAAACCCTGCTGTGCACCTACCTGTCCGCTGTGCTGCTGGCCGGTCTCCTCGTCAACGCCTGGTTCGGCTGGTCGTGGGCAGACCCCCTCGCTGGCCTGGCCATCGCGGCGATCGCACTGCGCGAAGGCTGGAACGCCTGGCACGGCGACACCTGCTGCGCCACACCCAACCCCACGAGCGAGCCTTCAAACACCTCCTGCGACTGCTGCCCCTAACCAATTGCAACGTGCCGATTGAGCCCGCCATCCGCATACGGGCGCCCAAGTAGGGGGAGATCAGCGTATGGCGTCGGCGTTGAGGTGGAGCTCAACGCGGTCAGTGGTCCATGTGGGCACATCGGCACGAATAAGTCTTGGCCCTCGGTCCAGATGGGGCAGCTGAGTGTCAACGCTGCAGCCAGGATCGGCCAGTCGCGGGCATCGCGTTGTTCGATGCGAGCCAGGGCCTCATCACGGGCGCCTACGTAGGCCGACTCCTCGAGCGGGCGGATCAGTTGCTCGAAGTGATCCAAGACCTCAAGGGCCGGCACCGGATTTATCCCTCTTCGCGACAAAAGACAAGGTAGGTATTTGCGGGCATCATCGAAGCATTCGACGGGTGAGAAGAACGCCACGTCGCCCAGGTAGGTCAGCACGAGGTCGCGCACTATTCGCGCCCAGCACGAGGCGATCAAGATGTTTGCGTCGAGTACGAGCCCACGTCCGGTCGCCATTGTTCAGTAGGCTCGGCGTGCGGCCTTGAAGTCAGCGACGACCTCGTCGGGAGATTCTTCGATGTAGCGCGGTTCGTTACAGCCTCAGCGGCAGGCATCGAGACAGCCCAGGAAGTTGGAGTGCATCACCGCAACGGAGATACGACCTGAGAGCGTGCTCCGGTCGTTCGCTGGTTCGTCCGATAGGCGAACGACGACCGGCGACAGCGGGCCGCAATACGAGCATCGCGCCGATGAGTCCCGAACGGGTGCTCCATACGGGACGCCGGGTGCCGTGATCGCGTCCGTAACGGGATCGTGTTCCGGTGTAACCCCCCTGGCTTGGCTTGTACGGTCTAATAACTCAGTTGTACAGTTGAAGTATGGCCACGATGAATATCAGCGACGCGCGCAACCACCTGCCCGACGCCATGGTGACCGCCCGCACTGAAGCAGTATTTGTGCAGCGTCGGGGGCGACTGGCGGGGGTGTTGGTGAGCCCAGAACGCTACGAGCAACTGATGACGGCACTGGAAGATGCCGAGGATGTCGCTGCCTTTGACGTGGCGATGGCCGAGGAAGGGCCCAACATTCCGTGGGAGCAGGTCAAGGCTGACCTTGGCTGGGAGTGAGCGCTTACCGCGTTGAGCTGCGCCCGGCAGCAGCCCGCGCCTTGCGCAAGCTTGATCCTCAAGTTCAACGACGTATCCAGGGCGCGATCGGCCTACTGGCCCAGGATCCGCGGCCTCCAGGTGCCCGCGCCCTTCAAGGCCGTCCGGGCCAACGCGTGCGAGTCGGTGACTACCGCATCATCTACACCGTCGAACAGGACGTTCTGCTGGTAGTTGTTGTGAGGCTTGGACACCGCCGCGACATCTACGACCAGTAGTCGCGGGGTCTTCCCGCAGAGGGTCCCGTCACCGGGCGGGGATCGCTGACCGGAACGAGGTGCTGGACGAAGACATCCTGACTGGGCCTTCCCTGCAGCCTGTTGGTGTCCTGCGCGACCTTTCGTCGCCTGGTCGGGTTCGCACGGTGTCCAAGGGGCGGGTGGGAGGTACACACCTCACTGTTTTCGCCCCTTTCTGGGGGTAGCCGCCGTGAAACCCGCTTGATTTTCATTACCTGGGAATTGACCCCGGACGACATAGTTATGCAGGCCCCACGGTGTCCTTCGTCGAATTTGTGCCTGGTCGGAGGCAACCTTTCGTGAGATATGACCGTACTAATAGGTATGGGTCGGACGTTGATGCGTAGATTTGCGCGCGGGCAAGAGCCCTCCGTGCCGGCTGGCTTCGCGGAGTTCTTCGCTGCGTCTCATCCGTCCCTGTTGCGCACCGCGTGGCTTCTCACCGGTGACTCCGAGGCTGCGCAGGACCTCGTTCAGGCCGCACTGGTGAAAGCGTTCGTCGCGTGGCCGCGCATTCGGGAGGGTGAGGCTCTCGCCTACACCCGCCGCATCCTGGTCAATGAAAACATCGACAGATGGCGACGAGCCCGCCATGAGGCACGCCCTGCCGAGGACCCCTTGGCGCGGGTCCCACCAGCCACAGCAGTGGTGGATGACCGTGACCAGATCATCCGGATGCTTGAGCAGTTACCCGAGCAACAACGCAAGGTGGTCGTGCTGCGTTACTACGCAGATCTGTCTGAATCCGCAACCGCCACAGCTCTTGGCATCTCGCTAGGAGCGGTGAAATCCGCATCCTCGCGCGGCGTTGCAAAACTTCGGAGTATTCACCAGATCCAGGGAGCACTCGATGGTTCAGATTGAGACACCGGAGGACCCAAGTTTCGAGAAATGGCTGCGCTCAGCGCTGGATCAGACGCCGCTGCCCGCCGAACTCGGAGTCACCCGCGAGGACGTCACAACTAGTGGGCGTCGGATCCTTCGCCGTCGCCAAGTCGTCCGCCGGGGGCTGATCGGTCTGGCTGCTGCTGCGGCGGTCGGGGTAAGCGTGCCGCTGCTGAACGACACACTCACTCCGGGCCACCACGACACCACTGGTCGTGTTGTCGCCGCTGGCTCATGCGCCGCAACACTTGTGATCGACGCAACCGGCACCCAGCGTCTCTTGATCGTTTCGGCGCCGCACACAGGCAAGGTCGACATCATGTTCTTCTCGTCCGCGGACTGTGAACAGAGTCCCTCCCAACGCCCAGCTGCCACGGACTCTGTCTCCAGCCCGGCACCGGGCCGCGCCGCAGAAGGGCAGGTATCAGGAATGCCGTTCTATCTGGTCAACGGGCCCGCGACAACAGCAACGATCAATGGACTGGCCGCCACCGTTGTTCGCTCACTCGGCCAGCAGAGCGTCATCTGGCCCAACCAGTCCGTAGCGCGCAGCACTCAACATGAGTCAACGACGATCATCTGGACCATTGGCAAGATCACCTATGCCCAGAAAGTAGCGCCACATACGGCGACCACTCCGCCGTAACGGCGATCGCCGGCCGGAGACTGCGGTGGCTACGAAGATTCTGCGGCGGGCTTGTGGCTGGTGGTGATGAGCCAGCGAGTGAGGCCCAGGGCTATGCGTTGTTGCTCGGACGCGCGGGCAACGTTTGCCAAGACCACGACTGCTCGACGGGCTTGCGGATAGAGAGCCAAGAAAGCGGAATATCCGCCGGTTTGGCCGTTGTGCCAGACCATGGTGCGGTCGGTGCCGGGCACAGTGTCGATGACCCAGAACATGCCCCAGGCCCGGTCGGGTTCACCGGGTGTGAACTGACCGATCGGATCCAGGCTGGCCGACCCAGGGGCTGACCGGTCCAGCAGTGCGGTGGCGAAA
>JALYUK010000104.1 GCA_030853805.1 Actinomycetota bacterium
GGTCAAGAGCCATCGTGCGTGTGTCCTCTCGTGAGATTCCTAGACAGTTCTCACTGACCATCGCACGATGGCTCACCTCATTCAGGACAAGCCCGGAACTACACCACTCGACGGGACGTCACCTGGCCCACTGCTGCAGGGCAATCTTCGTCTGGTTATCCAACGCCAGAGGGAGTTGGAGTAACGCCTGGCCCAGAGCGGGAAAGAACGGCGATTTGGAGCAAATTTGGCGCTCAGTAGTAGGTCAAAAATCTTGCGATGTCCCACTTTCACTCGTAAGTAGGGTGTCCCGCCAACGTTCGTGATGGCGATTGAGGTGATCTGCGAAAGGGCCGTCCACCGCCCTCGGCGAAAACTGCTTCGCCGGGCATAGACCCAGTCTGTGCCGACCGCCCAGTACATCCGGCGCATGACCAGCAACAGCCAACAGCCGATCAGCGTCAGAAAGATGCCCGCGGAGAGTAAATACAACTCGACATTGAACAAGATCGCGCACCCGACGAGCACAGCCCCGAGCGGGGGGGCAAACGAGAGCCTGCAGTACCCAGACCTTATTGGTGCCCCATACCGCGACGACAGGACCCAAATTGGGTCCAGGGGGAAGATCTGGCGGCGAGGCCAGAAGGTGCGACTTCATGCGCGGACGGTAACGGCGCTACCTTGCTACAAACTGAACACCAGAGACCTCACCGTGACCATGTTTAACACGACCCCGCCAACTCGTTGCTCGTCGTCGCAGAGCCCATTGATCCTCCTCTGCAAGCACCCGTTGACCATCAACCGATCAAGGCCACCCCAGGGCCTCCGGGCGGTCTGACGCGCTGCCGCTCCAGCGCAGGTGGATTCCGACCACGAAATCCGCCACTACGTCGTCCCGTTTGCCGATCGGCGACCGGGACGAGGTGTCCCGCTCAGGACGCGGCGCCTTCGTCGCTAGCGAGTCCAAGTTGCGCGGCGACTGCCGAGAGTCGCTTGTCACGCGTCCACAGCTGGGCGTTTGTCGTGAGCATCGTTGCGGCCAGCAGGTGCACGTCGATGTATCCGATGCCTAAACCGAACAGTTGGTGACCGTCGATCAACGTGAGCACCTCGACGTCTGTCGCAGACTTGGCCTGCGGGAGGTTGCGGAGCAGACCAAGAATCTCGGTGCGCTGCGAGAGATGCCCAAGCGCGAGTTCACCGGTCACCCAGGGATGGGCGAGAACCTGCCCGACCTGCAGTATCGACGCGAGTTGCGCATCGCCGCCTCGGAGGTGGTCGATCCAGATCGAGGTGTCGACAAGGATCACGCAGGCGTCGTCTGTCGACGCGGAGTTGCTGTCGCGTCCGGCTCACTGCCTGCAAGCTGCGCGAGCCGCTGAGCGCTCTCACGCTCGATCAGTGCACTCAGTGCTTGTCGGACCAGTGCGCCCTTCTCGTTAATTCCCGTCAGCCGCTGAGCTTCCAGGACAAGGTCGTCGTCCAGTGCAAGGGTGGTTCTCATATCGCCTCCAGGCACGCTTGGCATCATCAAATGATGATTATAGGCGTGCTTCCCCCGTTCCGGTCAGGGATCGCGTTACGGGCATCCTGTCGCCACCTTCTCGGAGCATGAGTCTGCTCCGGCGGCGTGTACAGGTCGGCCTCGCTCGGGCTGATGCGTTTCATCCGAGCTCGCAAAATCGGGCACGTACACGCCCTCCGCTGAGTGATCGCGGGGCGCCCCTAACCAGCCTGCTCGTTGATTGCCGCGCTCGTATACTGAGGGATGTTCGGACGAGGCAAGCAGGGATCTGCTCATGTGACTGTCAGGGGTGAAGCCTCCCACCGGGACACTAATGTCGAGAACCGGGATAGATTCGTAGACCGGCAGACCCGGAAAGCCATGCAGTCTGCACCCAGCGCGCTGCGACTGGACATCGCACGAGCGGCGTTTGAGGAGGTAGTCCGAGAACTACCGATGGACAGCCCAGTGGTTCGCCAGTACCTGAGGTACTTCACGTCTGGGGAACCGGTACCCCAAAACGATGAGTTGGAAGCAGAATTGGGCGATGATCCACTAGAAATTGTCTCAGTGCAGTTCTGGACGCAGTGGGTACAGACCGGGTCGGATAAAGATTATCGTCGGTATCAGGCAGTAGACGCCCTCACATGGGCGGTCATGTTGGCTGACGGTGACCCCGAGGTGTCCTATCGGGCGGCTGACGAAACCGTGTATCGGACTCTGCTGACGTTCGCCGAAGATCCCGAGCGTCGAGAAGCTGTCCTATCCATTGTCCAGAAGCGACTCGGTGTCATTTGACTCCCCTCGCTCACCTCTGTTTCAGCGACCACCGACGGGATATCTTCGTCGCATGAGGATCGGCCTACGGGCTCGTTCACCCGACGTCAGTAGTGGTCCCGAGCCTGCAAGACGACGATATGGTCTTCGGTGACGTAGTACACGAGACGGTTGGCTTCGTCGATCCTGCGTGACCACGCGCCGGCCAGCACGTGCTTGAGCGGTTCTGGTTTGCCAATGCCGCTGAATGGGTCACGA